>JBEKNM010000109.1:0-10246 GCA_049522835.1 Mycobacterium sp. | reverse complement strand
ACCCGAGATTCGTCCGTCGGAGATCAGGGTCGGTGACATCATCGGCGCGCTGCCCGACTATCTGCGCTACAAGGTCAAGATGATCAGCGGGCCGCGGAAAAGTCCAGGGCAGTGGACATTTTTCGGCAGCGACGACTGGGGCCGGCAGCACACGACCACGTTCCGTGAGGACGACTTCGTTCGCAGGTACGCCAAAGCATCATGACCCGTTAGAACCCGGCGTCCTAGAACTGGGCCGACCTTAGCCCAGGATCAGACCAGATGTCGGGACGCCGGTCCCTGCGGTGACAAGCACGTGTTCAACGTTGGGCACCGGGTTCACCGAGGTGCCGCGCAATTGCCGTACGCCCTCTGCA
Source organism: Mycobacterium sp. (assembly GCA_049522835.1). Lineage (GTDB taxonomy): Bacteria > Actinomycetota > Actinomycetes > Mycobacteriales > Mycobacteriaceae > Mycobacterium. The sequence goes on along the minus strand of JBEKNM010000109.1, from coordinate 9,890 downwards.
ATTCCGTTCATGCCGTGGATGTAGGCCTCGCCGAGTTGGCCCCCGTGTGTGTTGATGGGAAGCCGGCCGCCCACCTCGATCGCACCGTCGGCGATGAAGTCCTTCGCTTCGCCCCGCCCGCAGAACCCCAGCTCCTCCAACTGAATCAGCGTGAACGGAGTGAAGTGGTCGTAGAGCACCGCGGTCTGGATGTCGGTCGGCTTGAGTCCGGATTGCTGCCATAGCTGCTGACCCACCAGCCCCATCTCTGGCAAGCCGAGTTCAGGCCGGTAGTAACTGACCATCGTGTACTGGTCGGGGCTGGAGCCCTGCGACGCCGCCTCGATGACCGCCGGGCGCTGCTTGAGGTCCCGCGCGCGCGCAGGCGAAGTCACCACAATCGCGACCGCGCCGTCAGTCTCCTGACAGCAGTCCAGCAACCGCAGCGGCTCAGCAATCCACCGCGAATTCTGGTGGTCCTCAATGGTGATCGGCTTCTCGTAGAAGTAGGCCTTCGGGTTCTTGGCGGCGTGTTTGCGGTCGGCCACCGAGATGACGCCGAAGTCCCGACTGGTCGCACCGGACAGGTGCATATAACGCTGGGCGATCATGGCCACCTGCGCCGCCGGCGTCGAGAGCCCGTGTGGATACGAGAATGAATTGTCCGCCGCCGTCGAATCAGCCTGGGCGCCAGCGCTGCCCACCAATCGCGTTTGTACCTGACCGAAACGCATTCCGGAGCGCTCGTTGAACGCCCGGTAAGCCACCACGACATCAGCCACCCCGGTCGCGATGGCCATCGCAGCATGCTGAATGGTCGCGCACGCGGCACCACCGCCGTAGTGAGTCTGAGCGAAGAACTTCAGCTCGCCGATCCCGGCCGCACGCGCAACAGCGATCTCGGTGTTGGTGTCCATCGTGAAGCTGGTCAGCCCGTCGACATCAGCCGGGCTCAGGCCGGCGTCATCCAGGGCATCGCGCACCGCCTCGGCTGCCAGCCGCAGCTCGCTTCGGCCGGAATCCTTCGAGAAGTCGGTGGCACCAATACCGACGATGGCAGCTCGGCCACTGAGCGAACCCTGTGACATCGGGGTCATCAGGAATCCCCGATCGTCAGCGTGCTAGTCGCGATGACATGGTCGCCAAGGCTGTTGCGGCCCACTATCTTTACTGTGATCAAGCCGTCATCCACAGCGGTCACCTCCCCGGAGAAGGTCACTGTGTCATAGGCGTACCACGGAACCCCCAGCCGCAGCCCAATCGACTTGATCAATGCCGAGGGCCCAGCCCAGTCGGTGACAAAGCGCTGCACCAGCCCGGTATCAGTGAGGATGTTGACGAAGATGTCACTGGAACCTTTGGCCTGCGCCTTGTCTCGGTCGTGGTGCACGTCCTGAAAGTCGCGGGTGGCCAGGGCCGTCGAGATGATGAGGGTGGGATCGCCGTAGATCTTCAGCTCGGGCAGCGTCGTGCCCTTTTGGATTTGCGGAGCCGCCACGGCGGCGACATCCAACTCACGCGCGCTCATTCCTGCGGCTCCCATGCGTAGAGGGTCCACTCCGGGCCGGAGTCACCGGCCGGGAAGTCGATATACGTTGCGCTAACCGGCATCCCAATCTTTACCGCGGCGTGGTCGACGTTGCGCAACTCGCCAAGCATCCGCACACCCTCTTCGAGCTCGACGAGGGCGATGACGAAAGGCAGTGTGCGGCCAGGCACTTTCGGTGCATGGTGCACCACGAAACTGAACACCGTGCCCTTGCCGCTGGTTACGACGTAGTCGATGGGCGAAGCTTTGTCCTGCCACAACGCGGGTAACGGCGGGTGCTGCAGGCTGCCGTCGGGCCCTCGTTGGACCCGTAACTCGTGCGCCTTGACCCCCTCCCAGAAGAACGCGGTGTCGCGCGATAGGGAGGGCCGCATCATCAAATCGGCATCCAGATCCGCGGGTACCGAAGGAAGGGGCACCTCGGAGTCGCGCGGCTTGAATTTCAATATGCGCCAGTTCATTTCGGCGACGTCCTCATCGCCGACACGCCAGACGATGTGCTGGTTGACGAACCAGCCCTCGCCAAGTGCGGTCTGCTTGGGTCCGACCACGTCACCCATCTCGGAGGTGATGCTGACCTGCTCGCCGGGCCGCAGATACCGGTGATAGGTCTGCTCGCAGTTAGTGGCGACCACGCCGATGTAGCCCGACTCGTCGAAGAGCTGCATGATCGGGCCCATCGGATCGTCCTTCGGGCGGTCTCCGGCCAGGCCGAACATCGTCCACACTTGGATCATCGCCGGTGGAGCGACAATTCCCGGGTGACCGGCGGCGCTGGCCGCTGCGTCATCGACATAGATCGGGTTAGCATCGCCGATCGCCTCGACCCAGTTGTTGATCATCGGCTGATTCACCGGATCCCGCCCGGCGCGCGGCTTGGCGCCGCCAGCCGCTTTGATCTGTGTAAGGGCTTCCTGGATTTCGGCGGGCCCGCTCACCGGGGCACCCGGGGCACTTTGAGGCCAGAGGCCGCGATCATCTCACGCATGACTTCGTTGACGCCTCCGCCGAAGGTGATCACCAGATTGCGCTTGGTCTGGGAGTCGAGCCAGTTGAGCAGCTCGGCGGTGTCCGACTCGGCGGGGTTACCGTACTTGCCGACGATCTCCTCGGCGAGCCGCCCAACGTATTGAACACGCTCCGTGCCATATACTTTCGTCGATGCGGCATCTGCAACATTGATGGCCTCACCGGCTGCGGCCACCTGCCAATTCAGCAACTCGTTGATCCGCCACATCGCATGAACCTCGCCAAGGGCACGCTTGACGTCGTCATGATCGATCGGAGTAACGCCGTCACCACCCGGCTTGGATGCCCAGGTGTGCACGCGGTCGTAGAAGGCGGCGAGCCGGCCCGCCGGACCGAGCATCACCCGCTCGTTGTTGAGCTGTGTAGTGATCAGCCGCCATCCACCGTTCTCTTCGCCGACCAGCATGTCGGCCGGCACTCGCACGTCGTTGTAGTACGTGGCGTTGGTGTGATGTGCGCCGTCCGACAGGATGATCGGCGTCCAAGAGTAGCCCGGATCCTTCGTGTCAACGATGAGAATCGAAATGCCCTTGTGCTTAACGGCTTCCGGGTCGGTCCGGCAGGCCAGCCAAATGTAGTCAGCATCGTGTCCGCCGGTGGTGAAGACCTTCTGGCCGTTGACGATGTACTCGTCGCCATGACGCACGGCCGTGGTCCGCAACGACGCCAGGTCGGTGCCCGCCTCCGGCTCGGTATAGCCGATCGCGAAGTGCAGCTCACCGGCCAGGATCGCCGGCAGGAACTTCTTTTTCTGCAGCTCGCTGCCATACATCTGCAGGGTGGGTCCCACCGTCTGCAGTGTGACGGCGGGCAATGGCACGTCGGCGCGCTGGGCCTCGTTGACGAAGATCTGCTGCTCGATCGGACCAAAGCCGTGGCCACCGAACTCTTTCGGCCATCCGACACCGAGCTTGCCGTCCTGGCCCATTCGCCGGATCACTGCGCGGTATGCGGCGCCGTGCCGGTCTTTCTCCATCTCTTGCATCTCGCCGGACGAGATCAAGTTCGAGAAGTATTGCCGTAGCTCGGCTTGCAGCTGGCGCTGCTCCGGAGTCAGGTCGATGAACATTGCGCTCCCACCAATTCGCGGCCTCCGAGGAGGTCAAGACGTAGTGACGGCCCACCCAGCAGACGGGTCAGGTCTTTGATCGTGGAGTAGTACCGGTGCATCGGGTAGGTGATGTCCATGCCCATGCCGCCGTGCAGGTGGTGGCAGGTTTGCATCACCGGCGGCGCCTGTGACGTCACCCAGTAGCCGAGCACATCCAGGTCGTCGTCGGCGTCAGCGGCCCCCCGGCCTTCCTGAGACAATTGCCAGATCACCGATTTCGCAGCTAGACCGATTGTGCGCGAGGCGATGTAGACTTCGGCGAGCTGCGCTGCCACGGTCTGGAAGGTGGACAGCGGTTTGCCGAACTGCTTCCGCTCGGCCACGTAGTCAGCGGTGAGGCGCAGGGCCCCGGCCACCAGCCCGTCGGTGAAGGCGCCGATCATCGCCAGTGCCAATTGGTTGACCCGGTGCGCCGACGCACCCGCCAGAACGTCGGAGTCGGCAACTGCGACGTCGGCGAATGTCACCGTGTACTCGTCGGAGCCGTTCGATGTCGGCGTGCGGACCAGCTGCACACCGTCGGCCTTCGGCGATACCACCACGACCGCGCTGTCGGCCGTCACGATCAGCCAATCGGCTTGTTCGGCATATGCGACACCGACTTTGGTACCCGACAAGCGCCCGTTCGCGAAGGTAGTGGCGGGCCGGTCGGGCAGCGCCGCGCCGGGTTCGTTGAGGGCCGCGCTGAGCACCGCGCCCTTGGCGACGCCGGCCAGGTAGCGATCTTGTTGCTCATCGGAGGCCAGGTCGAGCAGCGGAACCACACCGAGACCCAGCGTCGCCAGTGCCGGCGTGATGGCGCCATGGCGACCAATTTCGGTCAGCACCGTGCCAACCTCGGGTAGACCCACGCCGTCGCCGCCGAGGCGTTCCGGCACCGGGAGGGCCGTCACACCTCCTGCCACCAAAGCGCTCCACGAATTATCCCGGTCCAGTACCGACGTAACGACACCGGCCACAGCTTGCTGCTCAGCGGTGAGATCGAAGTCCATTGTCGTCACTGTGCCACAGCGGATTTGCCGGTGTAGTCGACCTGCCAGTGCTTGATGCCGTTGAGCCAGCCCGACCGCAGGCGCTCCGGTTCCGAGAGCGGTTTCAGGTCCGGCATATGGTCGGCCACGGCGTTGAAGATCAGGTTGATCGTCATCCGGGCCAGGTTCGCGCCGATGCAGTAGTGCGCGCCGGTGCCGCCGAAACCGACGTGCGGATTCGGGTCGCGCAGGATGTTGAACGAATGGGGGTCGTCGAAGACCTCTTCGTCGAAGTTGGCCGAGCGGTAGGACATCACCAGGCGCTGCCCCCTTTTGATCTGGACGCCGTTCAGCTCGGTGTCCTCGTTGGCGGTGCGCTGGAATGCGCTCACCGGCGTCGCCCAGCGGACGATCTCGTCGGCGGCTGTCGACGGGCGTTCCTTCTTGAACAGCTCCCACTGATCCGGGTTGTTCGCGAAGGAGATCATTCCGTGGGTGATCGAGTTGCGGGTGGTCTCGTTGCCTGCCACCGACAGCATGATGACAAAGAAGCCGAACTCGTCGTCGGAGAGTTTCTCCCCGTCGATGTCGGCCTGGATCAAGGTCGTGACGATGTCGTCGGTCGGATTCTTGCCCCGCTCGTCGGCCATCGCCATCGCGTACATGATCAGTTCCATAGACGACTGCGCGGGATCGACGTCGGCGTATTCGGGATCCTCACCGCCGGTCATCTCGTTGGACCAGCGGAACAGCTTGTCGCGATCGTCCTGCGGCACGCCCAGCAGACCGGCGATGGCTTGCAGCGGAAGCTCGCAAGACACCTGCTCGACAAAGTCACCGGCACCCGCGGCGGCCGCGCTCTTGGCGATGTTCTGAGCGCGCTGTGCGAGCTCGTCCTCCAGCCGACCGACCGCGCGGGGGGTGAAGCCGCGGGAGATGATCTTGCGCAGCCGAGTGTGGTGTGGGGCGTCCATGTTGAGCATGACGTTGCGCTGCAGTTCGATGGAGTCGCGCTTCATCTCCTTGGGCCATGTCGGAATGGCGCCGTTCTGCCAGCTGGAGAACAGGTCGCTGCGGCGTGACACCTCCTTGACGTCGGTGTGCTTGCTGAGGAGCCAGTAGCCGTTGTCCTCGAAGCCTCCGCAGCCGTCGGGCACGTCGACCCAGTGGATCGGTTCTGCCTTGCGCAGCTCGGCGAGTTCCGCCACGGGAAGTCCGACCAGGTTGACGTCGGGATCAAGGAAGTCGAAGTCAGCCGGAATATTGGGGGGTGCCATTGGGTGCTCCTGAATTGCAACGTGTTCTAGTGCCAGTAAAACATGCCTCCACCGCTGATAAAAGCGGCCCGACCATCCTCGCTTGTCAGAGTAATGAAACGTGTTCTAGCCTGGCCTCATGGGTAACCCGGTAATCGTCGAGGCCACTCGCAGCCCGATCGGCAAACGCAACGGCTGGCTTTCAGGACTGCACGCCACCGAGCTGTTGGGGGCCACGCAGAAGGCTCTCGTGGAGAAGGCCGGCATCTCGTCTGGCTTGCAAGCCGGCTTTGATGCTGGGCAAGTCGAGCAGATCGTCGGCGGCTGCGTCACACAGTACGGCGAGCAGTCCAACAACATCACCCGGGTCAGCTGGCTCGTCGCCGGCCTGCCCGAGCACGTCGGCGCGATGACCGTGGACTGCCAATGCGGCAGCGGCCAGCAGGCCAACGGTCTGATCGCGGGCCTGATCGCAGCGGGTGCCATCGATATCGGCATCGCGTGCGGCATCGAGGCGATGAGCCGGGTCGGGCTGGGCGCCAACGCCGGCCCGAATCGCGGGATCCTGCGGCCCGAGTCGTGGGACATCGACCTGCCTGATCAGTTCACCGCCGCGGAGCGGATCGCCAAACGTCGCGGCATCACTCGCGAGGAGATCGACCAGTTCGGCTTCGATTCGCAGCGAAAGGCCAAGCAGGCCTGGGCCGAAGGGCGGTTCGACCGCGAGATCAGTGGCATCGAGGCGCCCGTGCTCGACGAGCAGAAGCATCCGACCAGCGACCGTCATGTCGTCACTCGCGACCAGGGCCTGCGCGACACCACACTGGAGGGCCTGGCATCGCTGAAGCCGGTGCTGGAGGACGGAATTCACACGGCCGGTACGTCATCGCAGATCTCCGACGGCGCCGCTGCGGTGCTGTGGATGGACGAGGATAAAGCCAAGGCACTGGGACTGAAGCCGCGGGCCCGAATCATCAGCCAGGCGCTCGTCGGCTCCGAGCCGTACTACCACCTCGACGGGCCCGTGCAGTCGACCGCCAAGGTGCTGGAGAAGGCCGGCATGAAGATGGGCGACATCGACATCACTGAGATCAACGAGGCCTTTGCGTCGGTCGTTCTTTCGTGGGCGCGAGTGCACAATCCCGATATGGACAAGGTGAATGTCAACGGCGGCGCGATCGCCCTCGGACACCCGGTGGGCAGCACCGGCAGCCGGTTGATCACCACCGCACTGCACGAGCTCGAGCGTTCCGATCAGAGCACCGCGCTGATCACCATGTGCGCCGGCGGCGCGTTGTCCACCGGCACCATCATCGAGCGCATTTAGCGCTGTCGGTGATCGTCTCCAAAGACAGCCGAATTAAGGCGGCGCAGGCATACATCGATGCGCTCGTCAGCCACGACGGCGATGCTGTTCCGTTCGCGGCTCGGTGCACCCGGGTCGAACAGGGCGTCAAGAACGGCTTTTCCGGAAATCACCTGCGGCGCAGCCTCAATCGCGGGCCGCAGTACTGGGTCATCGCCGACACCACGCCGGCGGATTACCGCATCGTCGGCGACGATGTGCACGCGGCCTACGACGTGCTGACCAAAGCGTCGTTCGGTGGCCGGCGGCTCGCCGCGCGGGTGAACGAGACCTTCGTGATCCCCGCCGAAAGTCCAAGCGGGACGGCAGAAATCAACCACATCAAGGTTCGCTTCCAACCATTCATTCAGCACGCCCGGTGACGATGCAGCCCGCGAAGCGGGGTGCGGAGGAACCGGGCGATCAACATCTGACGCAGGAGCCTCTCATGCCGAAATCACCACCGCGGTTTCTGAATACGCCGTACACCGACTTCGTCATCAAGTGGGCGTCGCGCCTCAACACGTGGATGTACCGTCGTAACGGCGGCCAGGGAATCGGCGGCACCCTGCAGAACATTCCCGTCGCTCTACTGACCACCACTGGCCGCAAGACTGGCGAGCCGAGGATCAGCCCGCTGTATTTCCTGCGTGACGGCGACCGGGTGATCGTCGCTGCCTCGAAAGGTGGTGCCGCGAAGAACCCGATGTGGTACCTCAACCTCAAAGCCAACCCCAAGGTTGGGGTGCAGATCAAAAAAGAGGTGCTTGACCTGACCGCTCGCGACGCCACCGACGAAGAGCGCGCCCGGTACTGGCCGCAGTTGGTGGACATGTACCCGTCCTACGACGATTACCAATCCTGGACCGACCGAACCATCCCGATCGTGATCTGCGATCCGGCCGCCCCCAACTGATCAGGCCCCGTAGAGCGGCACCGGCGGCCGCGTGTTGTATTGGTCACTACGGGATGAGGGGTGCCAGGTCGCCGACCACTGTTTCGGCCTGACCTATGACGGCGAACGCTTCGAAGGCGCCGGCCAACGGGATGAGGTAGGTGTCAGTTGCGATGGGTTGGCCGATGGCGTCGAGAAGGTTACCTGTTTGGAGCCCGGCGGCGAAGAGGGTCAGGTCGTAGGCGGGGAGACTGGTCAGGAGGCCATTGGCGACATCGGCCGTGGGCAGCAGAGTCGAGTAGGCATCCGATGCCGCGCCGGATAACGTGTTGACCCCGTTGTAGAGATTGTCGGCGACGCTGACGGGTGAGAGCGCGGAGAGTAGGTCGGCCGGGCTGGGCAACATGGTGGCTGATGGCCCTGAAGGGGAGCCTAAAGAGGGGATACTCAGCGAACTCAGAGACGGTATGAGCGACCCGGCTGAGGAGAATTCAGCGGAGACGTCGTGCATGAAGTCGGTGATGCCCTGCTGGGTTCCCAAGGCGAGCAGGGGGGCACTTTTTCCACGTCGCTCAGGCTTGGGAACAGGCCGAACTCGGTGGGCACGTTGGCTGGGCCCTGTGACCAGCCGTAATCGGGGTCGCCGTAGCCCAGGTTGACCAGCACTTTCAGGTCCGGTTGGAGCAGGTCGGCCAATGGGTTGCCCACGACCGGGATCGACCGCAGCGGGTCCAGCAGCGGCAGATTCTGGGTGGGGATCATGTAGTACGTGGTCATGGTGGGTCCCTGCGTCGGCAATGGAATCGCCGACCCGATCTGAGTGGGGGTCAGATTTTCGTATGTGGGATGCACGTAATAGATCCCGGCAAGGGAGTTGAGATCCGACAGCAAATTGATCGGGTACTGCGGGACGTCGGCGAAGCCATCGTATTCCTGCGTCCAGATGGTGGTCGGGTACAGATCGGAGGGCGTGGCGCCGTTGAACGTCATGCCAAGAGCCGGGATTGTCAGGCCGTCCAGCCGTTCGAAGAGGCCGCCGTTGGGAGCATTGGGATCGCCGGTCAGCACGAAGGAGACTTTGGTATCAGGTACGCCTTGGGCCGCGAGGAGGGGCATCACCATGGACGAAATCGTCGAACTCTGCGATTCGCCTTTGACGACGACGACGTTGCCTGCGGCGATTTGCTGCGTGACCGCGCTATCGAGAATCTGGACACCTTGAGCTTCCGACATGTCCAGCGTCAAACTCTTGACCCCGGTGTAGAGCGCGTAATTCCCTTCGGGCGTGAATAGAGCTTGTGGCGTGAAATTCTGGAAAAAAGGCTTGATGAAAAGGTTGAAATTGGTCGTGATGAAGTCCGGGGTAGGTATCGGCTCCCCGCTGCCGCCCAGGATCAATGCCACGTTCTCGGCGCTGGTGGCGCCAGTCCCGGCGAGCACGCCGTTGGCTCCGGTCCCCGCGCCGATCGAGGCAAGCAGCTGCCCCAAATGCGAGGCGTTGGCCGCCTCGACGCCGGCGTAGACCCCCGCACCCGCCGTCAGCGCCTGAATAAACCGCTGGTGAAACGCCGCCGCCTGCGCACTTACCGCCTGATAGGCCTGAGCGCGTTCGGAAAACAACGCCGCGATCGCCGCCGACACCTCATCTTGGGCCGCGGCCACGATCCCCGTGGTCTGAGCAGCCGCGGACGCATTCGCGGCGTTGAGCGTTCCAGCGATACTGGCCAAATCCGTTGCCGCCGAATCCAGGATCTC
>JBEKNM010000108.1:0-10316 GCA_049522835.1 Mycobacterium sp. | reverse complement strand
ATGACGAACGTGTCGAAGGTGTAGCGACGGTTGAGGCTGGTTCCGCCGACAACGGCTGGATCGACGCTGCGGGGACGTTCAGTGAAGTAGTCGGGCCAACTCTGCTGGGCTCCGACTGCCTCACCATTTTCGTAACCCTCGTCGGTGTCACTCGACGTTTCCAAATCAATTTCGTCAGCGAAGACGTCCGGTTGTGGGAAGCCGGTGTCGTCGACGTCCTCGGCGGGGGGAGCGATGCGCACTCCGAGTTGAACCTGTTGCCCGAGCCGACGGCTGAGTGCGTCAGTGATCGGTGCTCGCAAATGACGCTCTATCTCATTTTGGACAAAGCTGCTCGGGACCGATAACAGAGCAAACCCCTCGACGATCGTGAGCGGCTGGACGAGGTTGAGCCAGGCCCTTTGCTGAGGCGTCAGGGGAGTGATGAGAGTTGTGCGATTTGTGAGCGAGCCGTCCGCGGTGGATTCACCGTTAAGTTCGGAGACGACCGCGTTCCATACTGTTGTGAAACTTGAACCGGGGTCATCGGACAACGACGTATCTCCCTGGTCCTTGCGAAACTGGGTCTAGGTACAAACCGCGCTAGGCGACAAAGCAACTGTCCACAAGTTATACACAGGTGTGGACAGGATGGTGGTAAGCCAGCCGTAGCCTACCGGCGACGGCACGCGATCCCCGTCCTGCAGGCAACCCGTTGGAGGTCGCCTAGGCGGCCAGTCGATCCGCCATCCTCGCTTCGTTGTCGAGCTCCGTTCCAGGATGAAACGGCATTGCCCGAAGCTAACAGTTTTCCGTGCGGCTGCCAACAGTTCTGCCGCATTCAAATTGGGTTGTTTAGGGTCGGTTGGGGCTTCTTTCGGTTTCGTCCTGCCAGTGTGAGTTTGGCGACAAATGTTGAGAAGGTGTTCGAGGGGTTCGTTGGGGCAGTCCAGGTTTGACCCGGGGAAGGCTCGTCAGTACCCTCAAACAGTCGCCCGAAAGTCGGCGATACGGCTGCGAACCAGAATGGTGTTGCCTGGGGACCGCGCCGGCCAGTAGCAGGACCACCTCCGACCGACCCGCGGGCCGACCCACTTGCGAAGCGCGAGCGGCCGGAAGAGGCCAGAGACGACCCAGAGATAACGAGGAGAATACCGTGGCCAAGGGCAAGCGGACCTTCCAGCCGAATAACCGGCGCCGTGCCCGCGTGCATGGCTTCCGGTTGAGGATGCGTACCCGGGCCGGGCGGTTCGTCGTGTCCAACCGGCGCCGTAAGGGCCGCCGCGCATTGTCTGCCTGATCTGAACGACAGGTTTTTGGCGGTGCTTCCCGCACGCAACCGCATGAGGCGGTCCAGCGAGTTTGACGCGACGGTGAAGTACGGGATTCGCACCGTACAGCCCGATGTCGTCGTTCACGTTCGGCGGGCGAGCGACGGCGACGGTAAGGGTCCGCGCGTCGGTTTGGTCATTGCCAAACCGGTGGGTTCGGCGGTCGAACGCCATGGGGTCGCGCGCCGGCTCCGGCATGTCGCCCGCACTGTGTTGGCCGACCTTGATCAATCCGATCAGGTGGTGATTCGGGCGCTGCCCAGCAGCCGGAACGTGTCCTCGGTATGGTTGGAGCAGCAACTGCGAAGCGGTTTGCGACGCGCTTTCGAGGCCGCGGGAACCGACCGGTGAGTCGGTGGGCGCGGGTGCGTGCGGGAGTCCTGGGGACCATCAGGCGTACCGGCAAGGCTTCCGTGGGCCGCCTGGTTTTTCTGATCCAGCTCTACCGCCACATGGTGTCGCCGCTACGACCGCCGACATGCCGGTTTGTTCCGACTTGTAGCCAGTACGCCGTAGACGCTCTTACCGAGTACGGCTTGATTCGGGGGGGCTGGTTGGCCGCGGTCAGACTCGCGAAGTGTGGACCCTGGCATCGGGGAGGATGGGATCCGATACCAGAGCGCGGAGGCGGGCTGGACTTCGGCATGGACTTCGGGGAAGCCGGCAATGCCTGGGGGCCCCCAGCCAAGCAAGGGGAGAGTGAGTCTTTTGTTTGATTTCTTCAGCCTCGACTTCGTCTACTACCCGGTGTCGTGGATTATGTGGGTTTGGTACAAGCTGTTCGCCGCGGTGCTGGGGCCATCGAACTTCTTCGCGTGGGCATTGGCGGTGATGTTCCTGGTTTTCACTTTGCGTGCGCTGCTGTACAAGCCGTTCGTGCGTCAGATCCGCACCACTCGGCAGATGCAGGAACTGCAACCACAGATCAAGGCGCTGCAGAAGAAGTACGGCAAGGATCGTCAGCGCATGGCGCTCGAGATGCAGAAGCTGCAACGCGAGCACGGCTTCAATCCCATCCTCGGTTGCCTGCCGATGCTCGCGCAGATACCGGTGTTTCTGGGGCTCTATCACGTGTTGCGGTCGTTCAATAGGACCCAGGGCGGATTCGGTCAGCCGCACCTTTCGGTGCTGCAGAACAGACTGACTGGGAACTATGTGTTCAGCCCGCTCGAGGTGCAGCACTTCCTGGACGCCAGCCTGTTCGGTGCACCGATCGGTGCGTCCATGACCCAGCGGTCCGGGTTGGAAGCGTTCACCGATTTCAGCCGCCCGGCGGTGATCGCGGTCGGCGCCCCGGTGATGATCCTGGCGGGCGTTGCGACTTACTTCAACAGTCGGGCTTCGGTAGCACGGCAGAGCCCAGAAGCAGCAGCCAATCCGCAGACCGCGATGATGAACAAACTCGCGCTGTACGTGTTTCCGCTCGGCGTGGTCGTCGGTGGCCCGTTCTTGCCGCTCGCGATCATCTTGTACTGGTTCGCCAACAACATCTGGACCTTCGGCCAGCAGCACTATGTGTTCACCATGATCGAAAAAGAGGAAGAGGCCAAGAAGCAGGAAGCCATCCAGCGTCGGGCGGCCAACGCCCCTGCGCCGGGAGCCAGGCCGAAACGCACCGCCAAGACGGCGCCGCCGCGCGGCAACGGTTCTTCGGTGGCCGGCGACGGTGACGCGGAATCGGACACCGCGGACGAGGGTTCCGATGGGGTGTCTGACGCGGCGACGGCCAAGACTCAAGCGAACAAACCCGTAGGCGACAACGGTCCGGGCAACCGGACGCCGCGGCCCGGGGCGCGACCCAAGAGACGTAAACGCTGACCCATGGATGAGGGAGAGATAGCCATGACGAACGCCGATACCACCGAACGCGACGTTGATACCGAATTGTCGGACGACATCGCGGATACCGGAGCGGACGCAGCTAGTGCCGGCGAACCCGGCGAGTTGGAGGAGCGGTTGGTCGCCGAGGGGGAAATCGCTGGCGATTACCTCGAAGAGCTGTTGGATCTGCTGGACTTTGACGGCGACATCGATCTCGATGTCGAGGGGAACCGCGCCATTGTCAGCATCGACGGCAGCGACGACTTGAACAAGTTGGTCGGCCGCACGGGCGAAGTGCTGGATGCGGTGCAGGAGCTCACCCGGCTGGCGGTGCATCAGAAGACCGGTGTGCGGAGCCGGTTGATGCTCGACATCGCGGGTTGGCGGCGCCGTCGCCGAGAGGAGTTGGCCGCGCTGGGCGACAAGGTGGCACGGCGCGTGCTGGACAGCGGCGAACGCGAAGAGCTGGCTCCGATGACTCCGTTCGAGCGGAAGATCGTCCACGACGCTGTTGCCGCGGTGGCCGGGGTACACAGCGAAAGTGAAGGCGTGGAGCCTTCGCGCCGCGTTGTTGTTCTGCACGACTGAAGTACAGCCATGTAATTCGTGCAGGGGTGAGAACCCGAGGCCCAAGAAGACCAGAGGAATGTTTCACGTGAAACATGTCGGCCCGTGCGAGCTAATCTTCGGGCCGCGGCTCCACTTAGCGCAGCGGTACGCAGAGATGCTCTCGGCGGCCGGGGTAGAGCGCGGACTGCTCGGGCCACACGAGGTGGACCGCCTCTGGGACCGCCACCTATTGAACAGCGCGGTGGTCGGGGAGCTCCTCGATCCGGGCGAACGGATAGTGGACATCGGCAGCGGCGCCGGGTTGCCGGGGATACCGTTGGCGCTGGCGCGCCCAGATCTTGAGGTCGTACTCCTGGAACCGCTGCAGCGCCGAAGTGAGTTTCTCAATGAGGTCGTGGCAGAACTAGGGTTGCCCATAGATGTGGTGCGTGGCCGCGCTGAGGAACGGTGGGTCCGGGACCGGATTGGCGCCATGGACGCCGCGGTGTCGCGAGCGGTTGCCGCGCTGGACAAGTTGACGAAGTGGAGCATGCCGTTGCTACGGCCGAACGGGCGAATGCTGGCGATCAAAGGGGAGCGCGCTCCCGACGAAGTAAAGGAACACCGGCGTGTGATGGCGGCATCCGGCGCTGTTGATGTCAGGGTGGTCACATGTGGCGCGAACTGTTTGCGTCCGTCCGCAACCGTGGTGGTAGCGCGACGCGGAAAGCAGACGCGCCACGGGTCGGCTCGGATGGCGGACAGGGACAAGCGATGAGTTCTCCGCCAGGTTGGCCGACCGGTTCTCCTCCGCTGAACGATCCGGCGCCCGATGTTTCACGTGAAACATTGGACATCGACACCCCGATCGGCGCTGCCGCCGAGCGGGCGATGCGGGTGCTCCACACAGCCAACGCGCCACTACGGCGCCCGAGCCACCGACACGTCTTGACTATCGCCAACCAAAAGGGTGGCGTGGGTAAGACCACCACTGCAGTCAACCTCGCCGCCGCGCTTGCCGTGCAGGGGCTCAAGGCGCTCGTCATCGACCTCGACCCCCAGGGCAACGCGAGCACGGCGCTCGGCATTACCAACCGACCGTCAGGCACACCCTCCTCGTACGAGGTACTCCTGGGTGAGGTCACCGTGCAGGAGGCGCTGCGACGAAGCCCGCACAGCGAGCGCCTGTTCTGCGTTCCGGCGACGATTGATCTCGCCGGTGCCGAAATCGAATTGGTGAGCATGGTGGCACGCGAGAACAGACTGCGCACCGCCTTGGCCGACCTGGACGACTTCGACTTCGACTACGTCTTTGTGGACTGCCCACCGTCGCTTGGGCTCCTCACCATCAACGCACTCGTCGCAGCGCCCGAGGTGTTGATCCCGATCCAGTGCGAGTACTACGCGCTCGAGGGTGTGTCACAACTGATGCGCAACATCGAGATGGTGAAGGCGCATCTCAATCCTGAACTCGACGTGAGCACCGTGATCCTGACCATGTACGACGGCAGGACCAAGCTCGCCGACCAAGTGGCCGAAGAGGTGCGCCGGTACTTTGGCAGCAAGGTGTTGCGCACGGTGATTCCGCGCAGCGTCAAGGTCTCAGAGGCGCCCGGCTACAGCATGACAATCATCGAGTACGACCCCGGTTCACGCGGGGCGATGAGCTACCTCGATGCAAGCCGCGAGCTCGCCGAGCGTGATCACTACCACTCGTGAAGGGACGACCATGACGCAGCCGTTACGCAAGAAGGGCGGCCTCGGCCGGGGCTTGGCTTCGCTGATCCCCACCGGTCCCGCGGATGGCGACTCCGGGCCGGCGACCCTCGGCCCGCGGATGGGGGACGCGGCTGCGGACATTCTCATCGGGCGGCCGGCGCCGGACGCCGCGGCAGTGGGCTCAGAGGTGGGCGCGGTATACCGCGAGATCGCGCCGTCCGACATCGAGCCAAATCCCCGTCAGCCAAGGCAGGTGTTCGACGAGGAGGCGCTGTCCGAGCTGGTGCACTCGATCCGCGAGTTCGGTCTCCTGCAGCCGATCGTGGTGCGGGCGGTGCCTGGATCGCAGAGCGGCGCGCGGTACCAGATCGTAATGGGGGAGCGGCGCTGGCGGGCAGCCCAGGAGGCGGGCCTGGCCGCCATCCCGGCCATTGTGCGCGAGACGGGCGATGACAATCTGCTTCGCGATGCCTTGTTGGAGAACATCCACCGGGTACAGCTGAACCCCTTGGAAGAGGCGGCGGCCTACCAGCAGTTGCTCGATGAGTTCGGCGTCACCCACGACGAACTCGCGTCCCGCATCGGCCGCTCGCGACCAGTGATCACCAACATGATTCGGTTGCTCAAGCTGCCGATCCCCGTCCAGCGCCGAGTGGCCGCGGGCGTGCTGTCTGCTGGCCATGCGCGCGCTCTGCTGTCTCTGGAGTCCGGCCCCGAAGCGCAAGAGGAACTGGCCGGCCGCATCATCGCGGAGGGCCTGTCGGTGCGAGCCACCGAGGAGGCGGTTACTTTAGCCAACCACGAGGCCAACCGCCGCGACGCGACCGCGCCGGCGCCGGAACGGCGCAAGCCGATCCAGATGCCTGGCCTTCAAGACGTTGCTGAGCGGCTGTCGAACGCCTTCGACACGCGGGTAACAGTCAGCCTCGGCAAACGCAAAGGCAAGATTGTGGTGGAGTTCGCGTCGGTCGATGACCTCCAGCGAATCGTCGGCATGATGGCCACGCCCGAGGCATGATCAGTCATATTGTGTAATTACGTCACTGTGACATTGCGCCGGTTTCGAGACCCAATGCGACTGGCGTCGAGCATTGAATCTGACGGAGATCTGCTGCCCGCCAAACCATTTCACATTCCGGCCAGTTACGATCGCGGATCCCGAAGTGTTTTGGCCGGGGCAGCTCAAGTGGCGGGGCCAACACTGGCCCGATGACGACAAACTCTCCTATCCTGGAGGGGTTGCTGGTGCATTGCAGTCTGGGGAACAGTCAGTACCGCACGGAAGCCAGGAGACTAGTGTCTGCTCGAATCACACCGCTGCGGCTCGAAGCCTTCGAGCAGCTCCCCAAGCATGCACGCCGCTGCGTCTTCTGGGAGGTCGACCCTGCGACGCTCGGTGACCAAGGCCATCTCGCCGACCCCGAATTCGAAAAGGAAGCCTGGTTGTCGATGGTGATGCTGGAGTGGGGATCGTGCGGTCAGGTCGCGACAGCCATCCCGGACGAACGTAGCCAGCGCGAGCCGCCGTGCTTGGGGTATGTGCTTTACGCTCCGCCTCGGGCGGTACCGCGGGCGCATCGATTTCCCACCGCACCGGTGTCCGCAGACGCCGTGTTGCTGACTTCGATGGGCGTTGAACCCGGGCAAGCCGTTAACGACTTGCCACACAGCCTGATCGCCCGCGTGATCGACGAGTTGGTCCGGCGCGGAGTCCGGGCGCTGGAAGCTTTCGGCCGCACACAGGCGGCTTCTGAGTTGCAGGATCCGCGGACGGTCGGCCCCGATGTTCGGCCAGTGTTGGAGGCTCTCGGCGATTGTTCGGTTGAACATTGCATCATCGATGCGGACTTCTTGAAAGACGTGGGTTTCGTTGTAGTGAAACCACATAGGTACTTCCCGCGACTGCGCTTGGAGCTGGACAAAGGCCTGGGATGGAAAGCCGAAGTCGAGGCCGCCTTGGAGCGCCTGCTGGCGGATGCGCAACTGCAACAGCCGGTCGGGGCGGGATCTACGGCTGGAAATACCTTGAAGATCCCTCGAAACGTTTAGGAACCGCTGAGCTGCCCGCTCGTTCCATCGATAATTCGTGAGCAAGCAGCTCGGCGAAGGTGAATGTGCCGGTGGGCCGATCGTTCTTGCCCAGTAGATAGAGTCGCTTGACCGCGGCCAGGATGCCCTCGGCGAGCGCATCGCGGGTCTGCATTGAGACCAGCATCGCGCGATCGCGTGGGCTGGTGATGTAACCAACATCGACCTGAACTGTCGGCATCCGCGTCAGTCTCAGCAGATCCCACGTCCGGCCATGGGTACGGCAATCCCGTAATCCGGTGCGGGCCACAACTTCTCGCTGAATAAAGTCGGCGAGATTGCGGCCAATGGTAGACACCGAACCATGCGAGTTGCCGAAGTGGAAGGAGGCAACCCCATTGGCCGCAGGGCTGGTCTGAGCTTCGCAGCGCAAGCTGATCATCAGGTCCGCGCCGACATTATTGGCCGTAGCCGCGCGCTCGGCATCCGACGGGCTGCGATTGGTCGGCCGGGACAGGAACGTCTCCATGCCGATAGCGGTCATGCGCCCTTCAAGGCGGCTTGCTAAGTCCCACAACACATCTGCTTCGCTAGTAGGTCCGGCTGGACCATGCGAGATCAAACCGTGGTCTGCGCCCCCGCGGCCCGGATCGATAATGATCCGCTTGCCTGACAGCTTCGGGCCGGATCGGCGGACCACTTCCTCCTCGCGAATGGCGTGTGGGGAGCCGCCACTTACCCGCGAACTCAGAAAGTACAGGGAACGCAGCGTTTCCGGGCCGCAGATACCGTCGGCAGCAAGCCCGTAATCACGTTGGTACGACATCAACGCGTTGTGAGTCTGCAAACCAAAGTATCCATCGACCAGACCGGTGTAGAAACCGAGGTCCTGCAGGCGGGCCTGCAGCGTAGCGACGTCGTCACCGTACAGCGGAGCACCGAATTGGTGATACAGCGTGCGGGCGCCCAGCCGGTAAGAGGCTTCTTTCAAGGCCCGGTAGGTGGCCTCGCCAACGATGCCGTCCACCAGAAGGCCGCGGTGCTGCTGAAAGGCGCGTACCGCCTGATCCAGCTCGGTGTCGAACGCGTCGAACGCCACGTGCCGGCCGGTGGTCAGATCTTCGTCGGGATTGTCCAGGAGCCCCAGCGCGGCCAGCGTGGCCCGGACCTCGATGACGGCGGCGCCGCGGTCACCACAGCGGAGCGCGTCGCCGGCTTCGCGGCGCTGACTCGACATACCAAGGGCCCTCCGGGACTAACTGATCACGGTGACAATATGCACTACAGCTAACCGGTATTGTCGCAGATCCTCCGCAATTTCGGGAAAACGCCAGGCTAACCGTAGGCGTGGTGCGCCGATTAGGCTCTGCCCTAGGCGAGGTCGGGAACTACGTCGGAGAGCTCACGCAGCAAAGCTGCCTTACCCTTGGCGCCTACGATCCGCTTTATCGGCTGGCCGTCCTTGAATAGGATCATCGTCGGGATCGACACGACCTGGAAGTCGCGCGCCGTCTCCGGGTTGGTGTCCACGTCGAGCTTGGCGACGGTGAGCTGGCCGGCCCGCTCGGCCGCAATCTCTTCAAGGACCGGCGCGACCATCTTGCACGGTCCGCACCAGGTTGCCCAAAAGTCCACCAGCACAGGCTTATTGCTGGACAAAACGTCCGTGGAGAAAGACGCGTCGGAGACTTCTACTGTGCCCCCGGCATTTTCGGTGTCGGTCATCGCGGTACTCCAATCAGTGTGTCGGTACTATCCGCGTTTCCAGCTGCCTGCTGGGGCACGCCTGACTCTTCGCGCTCGGCCAGCCAACGCTCTGCGTCGATGGCCGCCGCACAACCACTCCCGGCAGCGGTGACCGCCTGGCGATAGGTACGGTCCACCAGGTCACCGGCCGCGAACACACCGTCCAGCGAAGTGCTCGTGCTGCGCCCCCTCACGAGTACGTAGCCCTCGGGGTCGATGTCGACGACATCGCGCACCAGACCGGAGCGCGGCTCGTGGCCGATCGCGACAAAAACGCCAGTCACCGCGACCGTGGTTTCTTCGTCAGTTATGTTGTTGCGCAACCGCAATCCGGTCACCGTCGCGTCACCGTGGACCGCGATCGGGGTGTGGTTGGTGATGAATTCGATTTTGTCGTTGGTACGGGCGCGGTTGAGCATGATCTTTGAGGCCCGGAATTCGTCGCGACGGTGCACGAGGGTTACGCTGCGGGCAAACCGGGTCAAAAAGATCGCTTCCTCCATCGCCGAGTCGCCGCCGCCGATAACGGCGATGTCTTGATCGCGGAAGAAGAACCCGTCGCAAGTGGCGCATGAACTCACACCACGACCCAGCAACTCCTGCTCGCCGGGAACCTGCAGATAGCGCGCCGCGGCGCCCATAGCCAGAATGACGGCCCTGGCGCGATAGGTCTGCCCGTCGGCGGTGACGACGGACTTGACCGGTGCGTCCAGCGATACTGACTCGACGTCTTCCATCCGCAGGTCTGCGCCGAATCGCAACGCCTGCTCGCGCATTTCGTCCATCAACTCCGGGCCGGTGATGCCGTCGCGAAAGCCGGGGTAATTCTCTACCTCGGTCGTGGTCATCAATGCGCCGCCGAAAGAGGTTCCTTCGAAGACCAGCGGTGCCAGCTGTGCACGGGCGGTGTAGAGCGCTGCGGTATAGCCGGCGGGACCGGAACCGATAACGATCACGTCGTGGACGTCAGAGTCATGAGCAGAGGTGGCGGCGGTCATGCGAGCCTTTCAGCAACAGAAGTAGATCAACGGGTACAAACGCCAGCGTAGGCACTGCTGTTCCCCCGCGCGTCGCGCAGCACCTGGACACACCTGCACAACACTAGGAAACCTGCACTTCATTGGGAACGGGGGATCTGGGTGT
>JBEKNM010000107.1:0-19029 GCA_049522835.1 Mycobacterium sp. | reverse complement strand
CCGACGGCGGCGACTCGGGCGATGTGCTCGTCGTCGTCGGGCCCGGGATCGACGATCACCACCTCGTCGCTGCGCGGGCCGCGCAGCACCCACGTGTTGGTGCCTTCCAGCGTCAGCAATCCGGGATTGTCGGCCAGCAGCACCGACGCAGTCTCGGTGACCGCCCGCAGCCGGCCGTATGCGGGATGGGTCAGCGTGTCAGTTGCCACGGTCACGGCGGTTAGCTGACCTCCACGATTAACTCGACTTCCACCGGTGCGTCCAGTGGAAGCTCGGATACCCCGACGGCCGATCGCGCATGCGCACCTTTATCGCCGAACACCTCGCCGAGCAGGTCGGAGGCCCCGTTGATGACGTTTGGCTGGCCGTTAAAGCCCGGGGCGGAGGCGACGAACCCGACGACCTTCACCACCCGGCTCACCGCGTCGATACCCACCAGGGCATCCACCGCCGCCAGGGCGTTGAGCACGCAGATCCGCGCCAGGGCTTTGGCTTCCTCAGGGCCGACCTCAGCGCCGACCTTGCCCGTGTGCGCGAGCTTTCCGTCTTCCAGCGGGAGCTGGCCCGCCGTGTAGACGAGGTTCCCGGTGCGCACTGCTGGAACGTAGGAGGCCAGTGGCGCGACCACCTGTGGAAGCACAACGCCCAGCTGCGCAAGCCGGACCGATGCGTTCATCAGGGCTACCCCCTTACTTCGGCCGCTTCAAGTAGGCGACGTGCTGCTCACCAGTGGGCCCGGGCAGTACCGCCACCAGCTCCCAGCCATCGGCGCCCCACTGATCGAGTATCTGTTTGGTGGCGTGTGTCAGCAGCGGAACCGTGGCGTACTCCCAGGCGGTCGGTTGGCTCATGACGTGAGCCTATCGGTCGGACGTGAACAGCTCCGGCCAGCCCGATGACCAGCAGACCGACCAGATTGAAGTGCCGACCCGGTTCGCGGGGGAGCGCCGGGTTGTCGGGCTAGCATGCGATGGTGGCAACCACATCTAGCGGTGGTAATTCCGTCGGCTGGCCGGCGCGCTTGTCGAAGGCCCGTTTACATTTTGTGACCGGCAAAGGCGGTACCGGTAAGTCGACGGTTGCGGCCGCGCTGGCACTGACCCTGGCGGCGGGGGGCCGCAAGGTCCTTCTCGTGGAAGTTGAGGGGCGCCAAGGGATTGCACAACTTTTCGACGTTCCACCCCTGCCCTACCAGGAGCTCAAGATCGCGACCGCCGAGCGTGGCGGCCAGGTCAACGCACTGGCCATCGACATCGAGGCCGCATTCCTGGAATACCTCGACATGTTCTACAACCTCGGCATCGCGGGCCGGGCCATGCGTCGCATCGGTGCAATCGAATTTGCGACGACGATCGCGCCCGGACTACGCGACGTGCTGCTGACCGGCAAGATCAAGGAGTCGGTGGTACGTGTCGACAAGAACAAGCTGCCGGTCTATGACGCGATAGTCGTCGACGCTCCCCCGACCGGCCGCATCGCGCGTTTCCTGGACGTCACCAAGGCGGTGTCCGATCTCGCCAAGGGCGGGCCGGTGCACTCGCAGAGCGAGAGCGTGGTGAGGTTGTTGCACGCCGACCAAACTGCCATCCACCTGGTCACCCTGCTGGAAGCGCTACCGGTGCAGGAGACTCTGGAAGCCATCGAGGAGCTTGCGGAGATGAAGCTGCCGATCGGCAGTGTGATCGTGAATCGCAACATCCCGACCTACCTCGAGCCCGGCGACCTGGCGAAGGCCGCTGAGGGCGATGTCGACGCAGACTCGGTGCGGGCCGGGTTGAAGCTCGCCGGAATCGAGCTCAGCGACGCCGATTTCGCAGGCCTGCTTACCGAGACCATCCAGCATGCGACCCGAATCACCGCGCGCGCCGAGAACGCGCAAGAACTCGATGCGCTGAAAGTGGCGCGGCTGGAACTGCCGGCGATCTCCGACGGTGTCGACCTCGGTAGCTTGTACGAGCTTTCTGAATCGCTTGCACAGCAGGGGGTCCGATGAGTACCACGCCGAAAACCCTGGATATGGCAGCAATCCTGGCCGACAGAGCCAACCGGGTCGTGGTCTGTTGCGGCGCCGGCGGCGTAGGCAAGACCACCACGGCGGCTGCGATGGCGTTGCGAGCGGCCGAATATGGCCGCACCGTGGTTGTTTTGACGATCGACCCGGCCAAGCGGCTGGCACAAGCGTTGGGAGTCAACGACCTCGGCAATACTCCGCAGCGCGTGCCGCTGGCGCCCGAAGTCTCCGGCGAGCTGCACGCGATGATGCTCGACATGCGCCGCACATTCGACGAAATGGTGGTCCAGTACTCCGGACCTGGACGGGCACAAGCGATTCTGGATAACCAGTTTTACCAGACCGTGGCCACATCACTAGCCGGCACGCAAGAGTACATGGCGATGGAAAAGCTGGGTCAGTTACTGGGCGAGGGCCGTTGGGACCTGGTGGTGGTGGACACTCCTCCGTCGCGCAACGCGCTGGACTTCTTGGACGCGCCACAACGACTGGGCAGCTTCATGGACAGCCGCCTGTGGCGGCTGCTGCTCGCGCCCGGCCGGGGCATCGGCCGATTGGTCACCGGCGCAATGGGATTGGCGATGAAAGCGCTGTCTACTGTGCTCGGTTCACAGATGCTTGGCGATGCAGCAGCATTCGTGCAATCGCTGGACGCCACCTTCGGCGGCTTCCGCGAAAAGGCCGATCGCACCTACGCGTTGTTGAAGCGGCGCGGCACCCAGTTCGTCGTAGTGTCGGCGGCCGAGCCCGACGCACTGCGCGAGGCGTCGTTCTTCGTCGATCGGCTGTCACAGGATGGTATGCCGCTTGCGGGGCTGCTCTTGAATCGCACCCACCCTATGCTGTGTGCATTGCCAGTCGAGCGCTCGATCGACTCAGTCGAAACGTTGGAGGCCGAAACGGATTCGGAGGCCGCGTCGCTGGCCGCAGCCGTGCTGAGAATTCATGCCGACCGCGCTCAAACGGCCAAACGGGAAATCCGGCTGCTGTCCCGGTTCACCGGCGCCAACCCCAACGTGCCGGTCGTCGGGGTTCCGTCGCTGCCATTCGATGTCTCGGACCTGGATGCCTTGCGTGCGCTCGCCGATCAGATTACTTCGGTCGGCGACGATGCGGGCCGCGCAGCGGCCCGATGAGGAGCCGGCCAATCAACCAAAGTCGGCGACGATGCGCGCCGCGCAGCAACCCGATGAAGAAAGCTGGCCAATCAGGCACTGTAAGGTTTGGCCTGTAACAACAACGTAACAAGGAGGCCCCTGCTAGGGCTTTTGCAGGGCTAGGCGGCCTGCGTGCATTCGCGGCGCAGTTAGCCGGTACTGCGGCCCCTGCGCTTCTCGAAGAATTCCTGCCACGATACGACGTCGGGGTGCTGCCTTAAGAGAGCCCTGCGCTGACGCTCGGTCATACCCCCCCAGACGCCAAACTCGACCTTGTTGTCCAGCGCGTCCGCGCCGCACTCCTGCATTACAGGGCAGTGGCGGCAGATCACTGCGGCCTTACGCTGCGCGGCCCCCCGCACAAAGAGTTCGTCTGGGTCGGTGGTCCGGCACAGTGCCTGGGATACCCAGGTGATCCGTTCTTCTGTGTCGACGCTGTGTAGCACGCCCCGCGCGGCGCCGATGTTGGTTCTACGCGCGGCAGGTAGTTCTCCTGACACGAGCTGTTCCCTTCCTCCCGGCCGCTAAGTAACAGCCGCCCTCCTCAGGTGCAGACCCCTGCTCCGCGATCTACGCCACACTATGCACATCGATGTTGCCTGATATCTGACCGTCTGTCTAAGTTAGGTGGTCAACTGTCAATCGCGCAACAGTCCGATAACGATGGTTTTGGCACGCCCGTCCCCCTCCTGTTACGAAGCTTAGGCCCGGACCTGAAATTTCGAGCGAGTTTTAACGGATTACTAGAACTCAAGGGTAGACGGCGGCCTCCGCCAAGGCGAAGCTCGCTGGTCAGTTCCGGCTCAGACTTTCTGGGAATTGGCGGCGTGGCGACCCGACGGCGGCGGCTAGGGTATTAGCATGTCGGACCGTCCGCCAGCCGCCCTCACACTTCTGAAGCTTGCTGGGTGCTGTCTGTTGGCCAGTGTCGTCGCCACGGCACTGATGTTCCCCCTGGCAGGTGGGGTAGGGCTGTTGTCCAACCGTGCCTCCGAAGTCGTCGCTAACGGCTCGGCTCAGCTTCTCGAAGGAGAGGTACCCACGGTGTCGACGATGGTCGACACGAAGGGCAACGTGATCGCGTGGCTGTATTCGCAGCGACGATTCGAAGTGCCCAGCGAGAAAATCGCCAACACCATGAAGCTGGCAATCGTTTCGATCGAGGACAAGCGCTTTGCCGAACACAACGGGGTCGACTGGAAGGGCACCCTCACCGGTCTGGCCGGCTACGCGTCGGGCGACGTCGAAACTCGCGGCGGTTCGACCATCGAGCAACAGTACGTAAAGAACTACCAACTGCTGGTAACCGCCCAAACTGACGCCGAAAAGCGCGCGGCGGTCGAAACCACCCCGGCTCGCAAGCTGCGCGAGATCCGGATGGCGCTCACGCTGGACAAGACCTTCACCAAGCCCGAGATCCTGACTCGCTACCTGAACCTGGTCTCGTTCGGCAACAACTCGTTCGGGGTGCAAGACGCGGCGCAGACCTACTTCGGCATCAACGCCTCTGACCTGAATTGGCAGCAGGCAGCGCTGCTCGCGGGCATGGTGCAGTCGACCAGCACGCTCAACCCGTACACCAACCCTGACGGTGCGTTGGCCCGGCGAAACTTGGTGCTGGACACCATGATCGACAACATCCCGCAGGAGGCCGACGCATTGGGCGCCGCCAAGACCACGCCGCTGGGAATATTGCCGCAGCCCAATGAGCTGCCTCGCGGCTGCATCGCGGCAGGCGACCGCGCATTCTTCTGCGACTACGTCCAAGAGTATTTGTCTCGCGCCGGGATCAGCAAGGAGCAGGTGGCCAGGGGCGGCTATCTGATCCGCACCACGTTGGACCCAGACGTGCAGACCCCGGTCAAGGCGGCCATCGACAAGTTCGCCAGCCCGACCCTGGCCGGCATCTCCAGCGTGATGAGTGTGATCCAGCCCGGCAAAGATTCCCACCACGTGATGGCGATGGCCAGCAACCGCAAGTACGGGCTGGACATCGATGCCGGCGAAACCATGCGGCCGCAGCCGTTCTCGCTGGTCGGCGACGGCGCGGGATCTGTCTTCAAGATCTTCACCACCGCCGCCGCGCTGGACATGGGCATGGGCATCAACGCCACACTCGACGCGCCGCCGCGGTTCCAGGCCAAAGGCATGGGTAGCGGCGGGGCCAAGGGGTGCCCGAAGGACACCTGGTGCGTAGTCAACGCCGGTAACTACCGGGGATCGATGAACGTGACGGACGCGTTGGCCACCTCGCCCAATACCGCGTTCGCCAAGCTGATCTCGCAGGTCGGGGTCACGCGCACGGTGGACATGGCCATCAAGCTCGGTCTCCGCTCCTATGCAGATCCGGGCACCGCGCGCGACTACAATCCCGACAGCAACGAGAGCTTGGCCGACTTCGTCAAACGGCAGAACATAGGTTCGTTCACCCTCGGCCCGATCGAGGTGAACGCGCTGGAGTTGTCGAATGTCGCGGCCACTCTGGCCTCCGGCGGCGTGTGGTGCCCACCGAACCCGATCGACAAGCTGCTCGACCGCAACGGCAACGCAGTCGCGGTGACCACCGAGACCTGCGACCAGGTGGTGCCCCAGGGTTTGGCGAACACATTGGCCAACGCGATGAGCAAAGACGCGCTGGGCAGCGGCACGGCTGCGGGTTCGGCAGGTGCGGCGGGCTGGGACCTGCCAGTGTCCGGCAAGACCGGCACCACCGAAGCCCACCGATCCTCCGGATTTGTGGGCTTCACCAGCCACTACGCCGCGGCCAATTACATCTACGACGACTCAACTACGCCCACGGATTTGTGCTCGTCCCCGCTGCGCCATTGCGGTGAGGGTGACTTGTACGGCGGCAACGAGCCGGCGCGCACCTGGTTTACCGCCATGAAGCCGATCGCCACCAGTTTCGGCGAGGTGAAGTTGCCGCCGACCGACCCGCGCTATGTCGAGGGCTCACCCGGTTCACGGGTGCCAGCCGTCACCGGCCTGGATGTGAATGCAGCCCGACAGCGGCTCAAGGACGCGGGTTTCCAGGTTGCCGACCAAACCAACGCGGTCAACAGCACCGCAGCCTACGGCGAGGTGGTCGGAACGTCCCCCGGCGGCCAAACAATTCCAGGGTCGATCATCACAATCCAAATCAGTAATGGCATCGCCCCGGCGCCGCCGCCACCGCCAGAAGGTGGGCCACCGATTCCGATCGGATCGCAGGTTGTAGAGATTCCCGGCCTGCCGCCGATCACCATTCCGCTGCTAGCACCCCCGCCGCCGGCCCAGCCACCTCCGTAGGCCGTTATACAGGCCCCCAAGCGGGGTCCTCACAGGGAGCGGAGCACGACAGACACGCTCTGGTCCGCGACCGGCAGTAGGCTGCCTGCATGGCTGATGTTCTGCCCGTCCTGCTACGTACCGGCGCCGTGGCGCTCGGCTCGACCGTCGCCGGCATCGGTTATGCCTCGATTGTCGAGCGCAACGCGTTCGTCCTGCGCGAGATAACCATGCCCGTCTTGTCGCCGGGCTCCACACCGTTGCGGGTGCTGCACATCAGCGATCTTCATATGCTGCCCAACCAGCGCCGCAAACAGGGGTGGGTTCGCGAGCTAGCCAGCTGGGAGCCCGACCTGGTGGTCAACACCGGCGACAACCTGGCGCACCCCAAGGCGGTACCCGCCGTGGTTCAGACCCTGGGCGATCTGCTGTCACGGCCCGGCGTGTTCGTCTTCGGCAGCAATGACTACTTCGGCCCACGGCTGAAGAACCCGATGAACTACCTGACCAAACCATCGCACCGGGTCCGCGGTGCGCCGTTGCCCTGGCAGGATCTGCGGGCGGCATTCACCGAGCGGGGCTGGCTCGACCTCACCCACACCCGCCGCGAGTTCGAGGTGGCCGGCCTGCACATCGCCGCCGCTGGCGTGGACGACCCGCATATCGACCGCGACCGGTACGAAACGATCGCGGGCCCGGCCAGTTCGGCTGCGGACCTGAGGTTAG
Source organism: Mycobacterium sp. (assembly GCA_049522835.1). Taxonomy (GTDB): domain Bacteria; phylum Actinomycetota; class Actinomycetes; order Mycobacteriales; family Mycobacteriaceae; genus Mycobacterium. The sequence continues at coordinate 11,868 of JBEKNM010000107.1, read as the reverse complement.
GTCTGACCCATTCGCCGGAACCGCGGGTGCTGGACCGCTTTGCCGCCGACGGCTACCAATTGGTGATGGCCGGCCACACCCACGGAGGACAGCTGTGTCTGCCGTTCTACGGAGCACTGGTGACCAACTGCGGATTGGACCGTTCGCGGGCCAAGGGACCGTCGCGCTGGGGCGCCGACACGCAGTTGCATGTCTCCGCCGGGATAGGCACCTCGCCGTTTGCGCCGGTGCGCTTCTGCTGCAGGCCCGAAGCAACGCTGCTGACGTTGATTGCCACCCCGAAGGGCGGCCGTGATTCGACCAGCAACCGGGGCCGCTCGCAGCCAAAAGTTTCGATGCGTTGAACGATCGGACCCAGATCGCGGTCCGCAGCCTGCCACGAAACTGGACTGACAACGCGATTCGGCTGATCGAGGCCGACGCCCGTCGCAGCGCCGACACTCACCTGCTGCGCTACCCACTGCCTTCCGCCTGTGCACGGACGTCGACGTTGCGCTCTATCTCAAAGACGAGACAACTCACATCACCGGCAGCCTCAAGCATCGATTGGCGCGCTCGCTGTTCCTGTATGCCCTGTGTAACGGATGGATCGGCGAGGGCAGCACGGTGGTCGAGGCATCGTCAGGTTCGACGGCGGTGTCCGAGGCCTACTTCGCGGCCCTGCTGGGTCTGCCGTTCATCGCCGTGATGCCGGAGTCCACCAGCGCTTCCAAGGTGGCGCTGATCGAATCACAAGGCGGCCGTTGTCATTTCATGCAGAACTCGAGCCAGGTGTACGCCGAGGCGCAGCGTTTGGCACAAGAGACGGGCGGGCATTATCTGGACCAGTTCACCAATGCCGAGCGCGCCACCGACTGGCGTGGCAACAACAACATCGCCGATTCGATCTATGTGCAGATGCGCGAGGAGAAGTACCCCATCCCGGAATGGATCGTGGTCGGCGCTGGCACCGGCGGTACCAGTGCGACGATCGGCCGCTACATCCGCTACCGGCGGCACGCGACCCGGCTGTGCGTCGTCGACCCGGAGAACTCCGCGTTCTTTCCCGCCTACGCCCAAGACCGATACGACATCGTGATGCCCACGTCGTCCCGCATCGAGGGCATCGGCCGGCCGCGGGTTGAGCCGTCGTTTCTGCCGGACGTGGTCGACCGCATGGTCTCCGTTCCCGACGCGGCGTCGATCGCTGCTGCCCACCACGTCAGCGCCGTGCTGGGACGGCGCGTGGGTCCGTCGACGGGCACCAACCTGTGGGGCGCCTTCGGCCTGCTCGCCGAGATGGTCGCCGACGGGCGCAGCGGTTCAGTGGTAGCGCTGCTCGCCGACAGCGGCAACCGCTACACCGACACCTACTTCAGCGACGAGTGGGTCGCCGCGCAGGGACTCGACCCAACTGGCCCTGCCGAGGCCCTGGTCGAATTCGAACGTTCTTGCCGTATTTAGCCAGTTCGCGCGCCGGTGCGATACGCTGTCGTGGCTTCAAGCGGGGTGTGGCGCAGCTTGGTAGCGCGCTTCGTTCGGGACGAAGAGGCCGTGGGTTCGAATCCCGCCACCCCGACCCAAAGAGCCTGTTAGCGGGCTCGCAGAGGGTACCAGGCAGTTTGCTGCAGCCTGCCTGGTACGTTTCCCCCGTCAGTTTCACTGTCGCTGTTGGCAGTTGATGGTTTCAACGCGGCCGTGCGGTGCTGGTCGAGCACGTGGGCCAGAGCATCCAAATCTGAGTCGAACAGGTCGGCGTAGGTCCGAAGGCTCAGGCTTGGGTCCCCGTGACCCAGCATCCTCGCCAAGGCCAAGACGTTGCCGCCCGCAGACACCGCCAAGCTGGCGGCTGTGTGTCTCAGGTCGTGCGGTGTGACTTTGGGGAAGTCCTTGAGGAGAATCCCTAGCCACATCCGCATTAGACTGCGCGCATGGCGTTGGTTAGGCCGACCAACCAACAGAGGGCGAGCGGAGTCCGCGAACTCTCCCCGAAGCCTGCAGACTCCTCGGTGGATAGCGACTTCCCCCACCACCCGACTCTGTTGGAGATCGCAGCCCGACAGAAGGAGATTGCATCATGGGATGCGTTGAACGTCGGCGGCTACCAGTTCGCTAAACCCGGCACCATTATCGGCTCCCTTGTCTGCGCCGTGATGATCTTTCTCGCGGTAACGCCCATCCCGCCAAACTGGCCATGGAACATCCCCCTGGTAGTAGTGGCCATCTTCACGGCGGTGGGCTCGGTGGTCTGTGGCCTTTTGTGGTTCGACAATCCGCGCCTCGGCCCCCGCCCCGAGTTGTTGGAGATCGTGCCGTTCTCACGGGCGGAGAACCTGCAGATGATGCAGGGGCAGGCGGTCGAGCCGTTCCAGGCAATCTGTACCTGCCCCGGGTGTGGGCATACCTCCACCCATCGGATCCGTCAGCCTGCCGTGGGCGAGCCTTCTTGGGCGGCGGTTAGTCGGTATTGCGGAGTGTGCGAGCGGGAATGGGCGCAAGCCTAAACCCCTTGTACGCCAACGATGCCGGCCGCTGGTCACCGTCGCTAGAGGAGATGCGCGTTGACCGACGCGATGGTGCTGAACACACATGCTGCGATGGCCCAGCTGTTGATTTTGTGCGCCGGGGCAGCGTAACTGACGGGCGTCGACCGGTAGTTGCTGGTCGTATTGGCTGCTCCTCAAGTAATTAGCCCGAAGGGTCGCGGCGGGAGGAGTTGGCTTGGATCGCTTACTGCGAAGAGCTTCGCGCCCAGTTCTCTAAAGATCCTCAAAGGATTCTTGGAGGCGACTTCGGAGCCGCCGGCAGCGTTCGCGCGCTATGGCGTCGGGGTCTTGACCGGGCGGAACCGCACTCGGGTGCCATGCTGAGGCGCAAGCATGATCGAGCGCCGGACGATCTTCTCCGGCTGGTCGTCGACAGCGCTGAACTCGCCCTCGCGCAGCAACACGTGCATCACAGTGATCAACTCTCGCATCGAAAAGCTCGCGCCCAGACAGCGTTTGACACCCTGGCGGCTCCTAGGCGAAATGATCCGTTTCTATTGCCGCTGAAGGGCAAGTTCCACGGCTCTTTCTACGCGCACCGCTCAGGCTCGGCCTCGCATAGGGGAGTCACGCCGCGGAACCGATACCGATGTGCCGCCACCCAGTGATAAACAGCATCCTGCACTGCGCCGATGCCGGGGATTCGGTAGATCCACAACGGCAGACGCGTACCGAGCGCGGCAGAAAGGGCCGCGTTCATTGCCGCCGCACCGGCGAAGACTGCGCCAGAGGAATCCAGCCACCACGCAGATTCCGACAACCGACCGTCGGGAACCCCAAGCCGGTCAGCGATCCCCGGCGCTTGGAGCGGCTCAACCCGCAGCTGTCCCGTCCGATCGAACCGAATCAATCGATTGACCGCGCGCGTACACATCCCGCATCGGCCGTCAAAGACTAAAACGCCGTCCATACCCCTATCTTATTCGTGTCAGACGGTTCTCGACACAAAAAGACAGCAGGATCAGGCGCAGTCGGTGCAGATGGGAGACCCAGACCTAGAGCTGTGCAACCGGTTGCGGTGCTGTACCAGGAAGCAGCTCGAACAGGTGAACTCGTCGGCCTGCTGCGGAATTACCGTCACCGACAGTTCCTCACCGGACAGGTCCGCACCGGGCAGCTCGAAAAACGCTAGATCGTTGGGATCATCGTCGACGATTGCCGTGGATGTCGCGGGCAAGGAATGCGCTAGTTCGCGTATCGCGGACTTGTCCTGAGCGTCGACGTCGGACACGCGGCGTGCGTCGTAATCGCTTGTGGTCGTCATGGGTGTTCCTTTCTGCCCAGTAGGGGGTGACGCACTTCGCTGTTGGTCCACCCGTGGCTCAGGCGATACCCCGTTCGGGTGCCAAATACACCGTCGAGTCGAAGAATTTACATACGCGATAATTGGCGCCACTTGCACTGGCAACCGCTGGGACTCGTCACTGGCAATGCAGTCCCCCATCGTAGATCCGGCGCCGGATACGCGCCCCCCAAACGTAGGTGCCACGATGGCCACTGATAAATAGTCGGTTACCAGTACGAACACACCAATCACCAGGCCGAGCATCGAGGCTGCAGCCCCTACTGGACGCAGAACGCTTCACCCTTCAACGGCGCGCAGCGGAATCGAGATAGCGAACACACCCGTGCTTTATCAGGGTCAGGCCGAAATGAAAAGTTAACCTCCGCCAACCGCGATCAGCTGCTCGGTGGAGGCGCAGGACGATCCGAATGCTTGGCCGCCCAGTCGAGTTCGGCACGGCGAACTCGGCGGTGGGCGGGTATGTCGCTACGTCCCGTGGGTGCGGATGAACAGCGGCACTATCAGCCAAAACACCGTAAACAGCGCCAGCGCGCACGCACCCGCGGCAAACCCCACGTTCCGGCCCGACACCGCAGCGAAAATGATGGCGGTCATCCCGATCATCGCGAGACCAAGCAGCACAATCCCGGCCAGGGCGCACCGATGCGCCGCAGACACCAGCACCTGCAGGCGGTGTCGTCTGAACAGCAGCCGGTGCATGGCAACCGGGGCGACGAGCAGCACGACTGCGCCTACCGAAAATCCCACCGTAGCCAGATACACCATCCGCATATGTTCGCCGAGAATGTCGAAACGCTGCTGGAACGGCAGCGTCAGCAAAAACCCGGTGAGCAGCTGGACGCCGGTCTGAACCACCCGCAACTCCTGCAGCAGACTGTTCCAATTACGGTCCAGCCTTTGGATTTCGGTTTCGCCGCCGCGTTCACGCTGATCCCATTGCTGGTCGTCTTCCGGGTGATCGACATCGCCGGCCATGGCCGCGATCATCGCATCACGTGTACAGGGGCGATCAGCCGGGCCATGAACTTCGGCAGGTTCGCTAAGTGACGCTTAGCGGTTGAGCTTGCCGTCCCCCACGCCGGTCAAAGCTTCGTCCAGCGTCGGGTAGAGCGCGAAGGTCTTGTCCAGACCGGTCAGGTGAATCGGCCTTTTGGTCGCCGGGCCGTGCGCGACTACGCCGAACTCAGCGGCGTTGGCGAGTTTCTCGTAAGTCGCCGCGAGGATCTTCAGCCCTACCGAGCCGAGAAAGTCCACCCCGGACAGATCGATGACCAGCGCCGTCGGACCGTCCGCAACCACTGCGCCGATGGCTTGTTCCAGGGCAGGAGCGGTGACCAAATCGATTTCGCCGCTGACACTGACCACGGACACCCCGTCGTGGTCCGTAACCAACGTGGTAATCGAATCAGGAGCTGACAATGGCGATCCTTTGTCCCGGGCCTTAACTGTGGTGCAAGCCTAACCTGCCTTGCGAACTGCGAGAAGAAGAAGCCCTCAACACCTGTCCCGCGTCGAACCAGGCTAGTCTCCCCATAGGGCCTGCGCATTGCGGAGCGCGACGCGGCACTTTGGGGAGGTCAGATGACAGATTCGCCGTCAGATTTCGGCAGCAATACCACCACCACCGCGCAGGCGGCCGGCATTTCCAGCGAAAGTTTGCTGCCACAGCTGGTCCAGCATCTGCGGAAGAACCGAACCGTTCTGCGCGAGGAGTGGGCGCGCAGGATCACCGAGGCAGAACTGCTCACCGCGATGACCCCGGAAGAGCTCTTCTCCGAAGCGACCGCCGTCTACGACAACTACGTCGAGGTGCTCGAGACCGGTAGCGTCGAGGCTTTGCAGGATTATGCGCGAGACCTTTCCGAACGCATCATCCCGCGGGGTGTGGAGACCGACGAGGTCGTCGGCATCGTGCTGCTGTTGCGCGACGTGCTCGCGCGTTCCCTGTTCGAGAAATATCAGTCCGACTTCGACTTACTCAACGTGGTGCTCGACGTCTACGAGCCGGCGGCCAACCGCATCGCCAATACCGTGGCCGTCAGCTTCGTGCAGGAACGCGAGCGGATCATCCGCCAGCAGCAGGAGGCGATCCGGGAGCTGTCGACGCCGGTGCTGCAGGTGCGCGAGCAGCTGCTGATTTTGCCGATCATCGGTGTGCTCGACAGCCAGCGCGCCCGCCAGGTCACCGAACAGCTGCTGCGGGCTATCCGGGCGAATCGTGCGAAAGTCGTGGTCATCGACATCACCGGTGTGCCCACTATCGACTCCACGGTGGCGAACCACCTGGTGCAGACGGTCGACGCGTCGGGGTTGATGGGCGCAAGCGTGATCATCACCGGCTTGTCCTCGGAAATCGCCCTGACGCTGGTGACTATCGGACTGGACCTGTCGAAGATGAACGCCGTGGGCGACCTGCAAGGCGGTATCGAGGAAGCCGAGCGATTGCTGGGCTACGAAGTCTCTCGCACAGGCGAGCAGACCGGGTGAGCACAACTAACACGAGCCCGCAATGCCAGTACCAATCCTGAAGCAGGGCGCGTTTCTGATCGCGTCGGTGCAGGCCGCGCTGACTGACTCCGACACTGAACGGCTCCGCTACGACCTCATGGAGCGGGTCAGCCGGTTTCGCGCGCTGGGAATCATCGTCGACGTCACCGCCATCGACGTGATGGATTCGTTCGCCGCCCGTTCGCTGCGGACCATTGCGCACATGACCCGGCTGCGCGGCGCTGAGACCGTGATCGTGGGTCTGCAGCCAGAGGTGGCTTTCGCGATGGTCCAACTGGGACTGGCGTTCGACGACATGAACACCGCGCTGGATCTCGAAGAGGGCCTTGCTTTGCTGAATCGTCAACTAGGACTTGGTAAATCGGCGATCGGGCGCGATGGTGGCGGGTGAGGTCGTCGTCGACATCGATAACCCCGACGACATCGTCGCAGCCCGCAAAGCCGGACACCAGCTCGCACTTGACCTCGGATTCTCGCTAACCGACGTCACCATGATCGCCACGGCGATCTCCGAAATCGCGCGAAACATCACCAGCTACGCGGGTCGCGGCGCGGTCCGGGTCGCGGTGCAGGACCGCGAGGGCCGCAAGGCGCTGGTGGTGCGCGCCGAGGACCAGGGTCCGGGCATCGCCGACATCGAACGAGCGATGGAGGACGGATACTCGACCGGTCGTGGGTTAGGTCTGGGCTTGCCCGGTGCCCGCCGTCTGATGGACCGATTGGTCGTGGAATCCGCACTCGGCTGCGGAACGGTTATCGAAATGTGGAAATGGGTTCCGGCCCGTGCATGAAAACGGTCGACTGGGGCCACTCGAGTGGGCCATCGCAGGTCGCCCCATTCCAGGAGAGCACCTCTCGGGCGACCAGCCGATCGCGGTCGGCATCGACGATGGCGCTGCTCTGTTCGGCGTTATTGACGGACTCGGCCATGGTCCGGCTGCCGCGACAGCCGCACAGCGCGCCGTCGACACGCTCAAGCACGCCCGTAACGAGCGGCTCGAAGTTTTGGTCCAGCTCTGTCATCGCGTGCTGGCCGGCAGCAGAGGGGTCGCTATGACCCTGGCGCGGGTGGATTTCGGGACCGGCAACCTTGCGTGGGCGGGGGTAGGCAACGTTGCCGCCAACCTGGTCGCCAAGGACGTGACCGGTGTCCACGTCCGCTCCTCTGCTCGCCTTGCCGCAGGCATCGTCGGCTACCGCATCCCGGAAATCAGACCGGTGCAGTCGGTCTCAATGCGCGCGGGTGACCTGATCGTCATGGCCACCGACGGCATCGCCGAAGATCATCTGGACCACATCGACTTCGCCGGCTCCGCCACGGTTATAGCCGAGGAGATCTTGGGTAAACATGCCAAACAGACCGACGACGCACTGGTGCTCACCGCACGTCACCGCGGAGCCTCAACATGACCGACACCGACGACTTTCACGCCCAGTACATCGCTGCGCTGCAGACCTACCTGGACGCGCGCGATGAAGACAGCCTGGCCGTCGGCCATGAGCTCGGACGTCGGGCCCTGCAACAACGCATCAGCATGCTCGACATCATCGAGCACCACGCCCAGCTAGTCCTCGAACTTTCGAAGGACTTCCGAAACGACGCGCCGGTCGCGCTGGAATTCCTGATGCAGACGCTCGCACCGCTCGACGTCGCAACCCGGGGGTTTCTCGACGGCAACAAGCGTTACGCGGAACAACGAGCCCGCGCCGAAGGTCTTGCCGACCGCGACAAATTCCGCACCGCCCTGGTGAATTCGTTGCAAGAGGGATTTTTCGTAGCCGATTCCAAGGGCGCGATCATCGAGATGAACAACGCCTTCATCGAGATACTGGGCTATCCCAACGATAGCTTGCCGTACCGATGGCCCCACCCGTGGTTGGTGGACGTACAGACTGCAGATGATCAACAATCCCAGGTCCGCAGCCACGGCAGCGCCCAATACGAGACACCGGTTCGGCATCGAGACGGCCACCTCGCATGGGTGATGGTAAGCATCAATGCCGTCAGCGGAGGCGGCGCCGACCAAGACATGTATGTGGGCACCGTTCGTGACATCACCGCGGAGCGGGCGTTTGCGGCCCGGGAAAGCGCGGTCCTGCGCCTGGCCACTGCCGTAGCTGTGGCCAAAAGCGTGGCGGAGCTGCTGTCGATCACTCTCGAGGAGTGCCGGTCGGCGATCGACGCACAACGCGTGGTCGCGGTGACGTGGCCGACGGCCGAGGGCGAACCGACCGTCCAAGTGGCGGGCGAGCCCTCCGAATCGACTTGGCGCGGACTCGATCCGTGGTTGCGCCAGACATTCCAGGATGCGCGTCACCAGCTGCCGCTGACGGCCAAGACGGTTGATCGGCCGGACAATCCCGGAAAGGCACAGGGATTGGTCGCGGTGCTCTCCGGTACAGGAGACCTCGCCATGTGGTTGGAGCTTCGCTCGCCGCGGTGGGTCAGCGCGGAGGATCGGCTGCTGGTCACCGTGCTCATCGGCCACCTCAGTTTGGCCCTGCAGCACGTCCGTCAGTTTGAGAGTGCCCGCGAGACATCGCTGACCTTGCAGCGCGCGATGCTGCCCCCCGTGGAGCCGCCACCGGGCTTTGTCGTACGCTACGAACCCGCTGTCCCGCCATTGGAGATCGGTGGCGATTGGTATGACGTGCTGCCAATCGGCGAACACCGCATCGGGATCGTCGTCGGCGACTGTGTGGGCCGTGGTCTCCCGGCCGCTGCGATAATGGGTCAGCTACGCAGCTCGGCGCGCGCACTGTTGATCAACGGCGCCCAACCGGCGCTGTTGCTCGAGCAGCTCGACTCGGCGGCGTCACTCATTCCCGATGCGTACTGCACAACAGTGTTCCTGGCAATCCTGGACACCGAATCCGGTGTCCTGCAGTACAGCAACGCCGGCCACATGCCCGCCGTGCTCGCCGCCCCCGAGTCCGGCACATCCGTGTTAACCGACGCCCGGACAGTGCCACTTGCGGTTCGCCGAGACGGACCTCGCCCGCAAGCCTCACGGGTGCTACCGCCTGGCTCTACGCTGTTGCTTTTCACCGACGGCTTGGTCGAGCGGAGACGCGAGTCGATTGACGACGGAATAGCCCGTGCTGCAGATGTTCTATTAGAAACGACGAAGCTCCCCCTGGAAGCCGTCGCGGATGCGGTGCTTAGGGAGTTGGCTCCGGCAGCGGGATACGACGACGATGTCGCGATGGTGATCTACCGTCACCAGCAAGCGCCGCTTCGAATCGGAAGCGATGCTACCGCAGATCAATTGGCCGACATCCGGCATCGGCTGAGCGAGTGGTTGCGCGCCGCTGACGTCCCGGATGCATTGGCCGCCGACATCGTGCTGGTCATCAACGAGGCGTGCACGAACTGCGTCGAGCATGCGTACCGCGGACACAGCGTCGGGAAAATGCTGACCGAGGTCAAAGTCGTTGACGGCGAGGTCCGGGCGCGGGTCACCGATTCAGGTTCCTGGAAGACGCCGGCCATCAACCCGGACAACAGCGGGCGGGGCTTGGTGCTAATGAGGGTCATCAGTGACACGATGGAAATCGACAGCGGTCCAACGGGGACCATGGTCGACATCACCTTCCGGTTGCCGACAGCCGCGGAGGCGGTCGACCACTGACAGCCCAGCAGTAAAAGTCCGCTCCAAGATAGTGCCGCTGGCACCGTTTGCGCGGACCCATACCGTGGTATTCACCGACGTGACCCGCGCATCGCTCACTGTCGAGCCCGCCCTGCCGGCGGCACATGGACCGCTGTCGATGGCTGTTCGGTGCGCCTTGGCTGGACCACCGTCACGCGACCACCTCTCGCGCATCAGCACCTCCGTCCGTGATTCGGAAGCCTACGGTCTAGACCTGCAGTTGGCCTTGAGCATGTGTTACGAGTTGCACTACCGGGGTTTTGCGGGCGTAGATCCCAGCTGGGAATGGAGTCCCGACCTGCTGCAGCTACGCGCCGAACTCGAGCGCGCTTTTTTGGCTGGCGTACGCCGCGACGTCGGTGCTATAGAACCAGACCACACCTCAACAGTCGAAATGGAAGCGATTTCAATCGAATCCGTCGACGGTAGCGGCCCGTCGTATCATCTGCGCGACAGCGGAACCTGGCAGCAGATGCGCGAATATTTCGTGCAGAGGTCGCTGTATCACCTCAAAGAGGGCGATCCTCACGCTTGGGCGATCCCACGGCTAACGGGTGGTGCCAAGGCCGCATTTGTGGCGATCGAGTTCGACGAGTACGGCGCCGGGCAGGGCTCCCGCCTGCACCAGCAATTGTTCGCCGACCTACTCGCGGCGGCCGATCTGGATTCGACGTATCTCGGCTACCTCGACGCCGTACCTGCCGAAGCGCTTGCGGCGGTGAACCTGATGTCGCTGTTCGGCTTGCACCGCGGGTTGCGCGGGGCCGCGATCGGGCACTTCGCATCGACAGAGATCACCTCACCACCGGGTTCCCGACGGATGGTCCAGGCTTTACAGAGGATGGACGCACCGCCAGCCTGCATCGCGTTCTACCGCGAGCACGTCGAGGCCGACGCGGTACACGAACAGGTTGTACGCCTCGACGTGGTCGGCGATCTCGTCTCGCGCGAGCCGAAGCTGGACCGCGACGTCGTTTTCGGGATACGCGCTCACGCCGTGGTCGAGGATCGCCTGGCGGATGCGATCATGACGTCTTGGAAGCAGGACAAGACGTCGTTGCGGCAGCCGCTCAGTTAGCCTCCTGGCCAACATGTTCGGTGCGTCGGCAACGGCGGTGGCTGGTGTCACACAGCGGGTATTCCTTACTACGCCCACAGGCGCAGATGGCCACCATGAATCGGTCGGATTCGACGACCCGGCCGCCGGGCATCTCGATGCGCACCGGGCCGGATACCAGCACAGGGCCTTTGGGTATCACGCGTACGCGGGTGCTGGTCACGGCTTGTCCGCCCGGATCACAACGAGTTCCTCTTGCCGACACCCGCGACGAAGGAGCCCGGCTTCCTCCAACCAGTCTGCCCGCGCCGTCAAAACCGGCCCGAACGGAATCCACTGAGAAGAAACGACCTCGGCGTACAAGCCGGTCAACCGCAAGGTGTCCAGCGATTGTTCGACACCGGCAAGGGCCGACTGCACCAGCAAAAGGGATCCGCCGTCGCACAGCAGGTTTGACACCGACCCGCACAACGGATCCAGGACCAGCCGGCCATCGGGCCCCGCGTTCCATGCCCAGGACGGGCCAGCGTCTGACGAGATCATCTCTGTGTCGCCGAAGGGCGGAGTCGGCACATACGGCGGATTGGACATCACCACCTCGAAAGGGTCGCAGCCCAGAGCTCCAATCCACGGACCTTCCCGAATGTCGATCTCGACTCCCGCGACGGCTGCGTTGTCCTGAGCGCAACGCACCGAGTGCGGGCAGATGTCGAAGGCGGTGACGCTGGCACAACCCATCTCGGCAGCCGCAATCGCGACAAACCCGCTGCCCGTGCACAGATCGACTATTCGCCGGCTGCGGACTAGTCCGCTCTGTTG
>JBEKNM010000106.1:0-10441 GCA_049522835.1 Mycobacterium sp. | reverse complement strand
AGCTACAAGCGATGGCGGCGAAGGGGACAGCCATTTTCGGCGAGGCCGTCCGGCTGGTTGCTGACGCGCTCGGCGTCGAGCTCGACGAGGTGAAGTGTGTGGCCGAGTTCGCCCAAACCACGGCGGACCTCGAAATGGCGTCCTGGACCATACCCGCGGGATGCGTCGCGGGCGTCTACATCAGCTGGCAGGGCATCGTCGGCGGCGCAACCGTGATCGACCTCAATGTCCGGTGGCGCAAGGGGCAGACACTCGAACCGGACTGGAAGATCGACCAGGACGGCTGGGTCATTCAGGTCGACGGGCAGCCTACAGTGACAACCAAAGTCGGCTTTTTGCCGCCGCCGTACTTCGAGGCCCAGACGATCGAGGAATTCATGGATCTCGGACACATCATGACAGCGGTGCCCGCCATCAACGCGATCCCAGCCGTCGTCGCCGCGGCGCCCGGCATAGTCACCTACACCGATCTTCCGCTGACGCTTCCCCGCGGCTTCACAAAGGCCTAGCGCCGAAAGCCTAACCATCCCCCGACGCTGCCGCTTGGGCGACGGCCGGCGGTCGCCGAGCTGGTTTGGTAAAGGTCGCGCCAAACTGTGGCACCTCGAGCGGACCTTGGTCACGGGCTGCCTCGATGGCATCGCGCAGCGGACCCGCCAGCCCCGCGAATGAGCCCATATCGAACAGCAACGGCGTCAACAACCGGTTGTGGATGAAACCGAACGAGCTGCCGGCGCCGGGGTCGGCCCATCCCAGGGTTCCGCCCAGACCGACATGACCGAACCCGGTAAGTAGGCCGGGAACCGGCGATTCGTGGTAGCCCAGGTGAAAAGGCATGGGCACCACCATGTTCGCATCCGGCCACTTGATACGCGCCGCGCCCGTCAAGCCACGCACCAACTCCTTGGACAAGTACTTTTTGCCATCCATACGGCCATCGTTGGCCAGCACCGCGTACATCTTGGCCAAGCCACGGCCGGTCACCACCCCATTGGCTGCAGGGACCTCGCCGTCCAGGAAGGGTGTGTCACCTTGCATAAGGGACTTGATGCCAGGGAAGTACATGGCCCCGAGGGCACCAGAGAACGGCAGGCCGGCCACTTTCGGTGCGATGAAATTGAACACCGGAGTACGCATCTTGCTCTGCGGCATCAGAATCTGCGCGGGCTTGGTCGGCGAGCCTTCCGGAGGGCGGCCGAGATGCAACCCATCGGTATCGAGCGGACATGCGACCTCTTCTCTGATCAGCTCGCGCATGCCTTTGCCCGTCACCGCCCGGGCCAAGCCCGACAGCAGCCATCCGTAGGTCAGCGCGTGATAGGCCTGCACACCGCGCAGGTGATCGACGGGCGCAGCAGCCAGGCGCTGCTCCATCGCGAGATGATCCATCAACTCCGTTTTGGTGACACCCCGCAAATGCGATAACCCGGATCGATGCCGCAGGACATCGCGAACCGTGATATCGGCCTTCCCGTTGGCGCCGAACTCGGGCCAGTACTCGGCGACGGGCTCGTCATAGGACAACAAGCCCCGATCGGCCAATCGGTGAATCACCGTCGACGCGATGCCTTTGGTCGCCGAGAACACCATTGCGCCGGTGTCAGCGGTCCATCGTTGACTGCCGGCCCGGTCCGACCATCCCGTCCAGACGTCGACGACGGGGCGGCCTTCGATGTAGACGCTGAGGGCTCCTCCGCCGAACCGACGCCCAGGAAACAGCCGCGTGAAGAGCTTGACGACGTTTGCGAAATGCGGGTCGGCGGCGCCGGAAACACCGCGCGGCAAGCCGTCGTCGGTTACAAGCAGAGTTGCCGGTGTCACTGCGGCACGGGGCCTTGTGCGTTCGCCGTAGCTGTCGCCGCAGCGGCAACACCTCGATGTGGTGCCATCACGACAATGAAGCTATCAGTTTGACGATCGCGCACCATCGGGTATCCGATGACATCGAACTCCCGCACTCAGTCGCAAAAAGGAGTGAAGCGCATGACCGCCAAGAACAAACTGAACAACAAGGCCCAGTACTGGAGCGGCAGGGCCAAGGAGACGGTCGGCCGGGTCACCGGCAACAGGCGCACCCAGTACGAAGGCAAACTCGATCAGGTCAAGGCCAACCTGAAAGACACTGGCGAGCGGGTGAAGGGCACCTTCAAAAGGTAGCTGGACCTGCGGTTCATCGGGCTTGCCTGCGCCCGCACAAACTTTGCAGGGTTTCGATTGCCAGCTGACGGGTAGCCGACACAGGTACCACGTACGCAGTCGAAGAGGGAGCATATGAGTACTGAAGACAAGATCAAGAACAAGATCGAAGACTTGGGCGGCAAGGCCAAAGAGGCCGTTGGCAAGGCTACAAAAGACCGTGACACCAGGAACGAAGGCAGGGCGGATCAGGCGAAGTCAAACCTGAAAGACGCCGGCGAAAAGGTGAAGGACGCCTTCAAGAAGTAACCGGTCTACTCGGCCAGGGAGTTTGCCGGTTACGCCGACAGACTTCCTGGCCGGTTTTATCCGCGGGTTAGCTCTCCGGAGGTTCTGGACCGGGAGGCGAATCTTTCAGCCACTTCTTCAGCCGAAGTAGCTGATTGGTCACCATGCCGATGCCCAGGAGGACCAGACCCACCACAATCGCGGTGCTCACGAATTCCATGGTGACAGGTCCAGACGCGTCCGGGCGCAAGGCCGGGTGGCAAATTGATCCATTGGGCAATCCCCGCCGTAATCAGTATCGAATACCTACAAAAGCACAACGGAGCGAACGGGGTGGGCGTAGATGGACGATTTCAAGTTGACCAGAGTCGGGCGGGTGCGACGGTTCGCGACAGCCGTCGCGGTAGGGGCGGTCGTGGGCACTTCCGCACTGCTTAGCTCGCCCGTCCCAGCGGCGTCTGCTGACCCGTGTCCGGACGTCGAAGTGGTGTTCGCACGCGGCAGCGGTGAGCCGGCCGGTATTGGCAGCGTCGGAGGACCGTTTACCGACGCGCTGCGCGGTGAGATCGGCGGCAGGTCACTCGGGGTGTACCCGGTCAACTACCAAGCCAGTACCGACTTCGGAAACCCCGATTTCCCCAGGACCGTCGTTGACGGGATTCGTGATGCGAGCGCGCATATCGAGTCCATGGCGGCAAATTGCCCCAAGACGCGGGAGGTGCTCGGCGGGTACTCGCAGGGCGCGGCCTTGGCGGGTTACGTCACCTCGGCCGCCGTACCGCCCGGAGTGCCGGCTAACTTGGTGCCCCAGCCGATGCCACCGGGGATCGCCAACCACGTCGCCGCGGTCACTCTCTTCGGCACGCCTTCGGATCAATGGCTCGGACAATACGGTGCGCCACGTATCGCCATCGGGCCCCTCTATCAGCCCAAGACCCTCGAATTGTGCGCCGCGGGCGATTCGATCTGCGGTGACGGCAGCAGCCCACTCGCGCACGGTCTGTATCCCGTGAACGGCATGACCGGCCAAGCAGCGGACTTCGCCACTAGCCACCTGTAGCAGCGGTGCCCTAAAGGCCCCGAAGAAGAGCCGGCCGGCAAGCCACTGCAGAATCGCACCGTGCGTGTTCTGGTCACCGGCGGGACAGGGTTTGTGGGCGGGTGGACCGCCAAGGTCATCGCCGACGCGGGGCACTCCATCCGGTTCCTGGTGCGAAATCCCGCACGGCTGCAAACCTCCGTCGCCAAACTGGACGTCGACGTGTCGGACTACGCCGTCGGAAACATCACCGACCGGGTGTCGGTACGAGACGCGTTGCAAGGGTGCGACGCCGTGCTGCACAGCGCCGCCCTGGTGGCGACCGATCCGCGGCGGACCTCGGAGATGCTGACCACGAACATGCAGGGCGCCCAAAACGTCCTCGGTCAAGCCGTCGAGCTCGGCTTGGATCCGATTATTCACGTGTCGAGCTTCACGGCGCTGTTCCGTCCGAACTTAGAGACGCTGCGGGCCGACCTGCCGGTTGTCGGCGGAGCAGACGGATACGGGACATCCAAGGCGCAGGTCGATATCTATGCTCGGGGCCTGCAGGACGCCGGGGCGCCGGTGAACATCACCTATCCCGGCATGGTTCTTGGCCCACCTGTCGGCGACCAATTCGGTGAGGCCGGCGAGGGCGTCAAAGCGGCTCTGCAAATGCATGCGATCCCCGGACGCAGCGCGGCATGGTTGATCATCGACGCCCGTGATCTGGCGGCGCTGCACGTGGCACTGTTGGAGCCCGGGCGGGGGCCGCGCCGCTACACCGCGGGTGGCCATCGGGTTCCTGCGTCTGAGCTGGCGAATATGCTCGGTCGGGTTGCCGGCACTCCAATGCTTGCCGTTCCGCTCCCGGACACCGCGCTACGCGTCGCGGGAGCCGTACTGGATCGAGCAGGGCGGTTTTTGCCGTTCGACACGCCGTTCACCTCAGCCGGGATGCAGTACTACACGCAGATGCCGGCGTCGGATGATTCACCGAGCGAGCGCGAACTCGGCATCACCTATCGGGCCCCGCAGGACACCGTGGCCGATACGGTCGAGGCCCTTCGTGGCGCCGGCGGCTAAGTCAGGCGGGGCTCTCCCGGCCCCGCTGGCCCGCACTGGTTCTTACTCGCTCTTTCTGGGGCTCCGGACAAGGCCGAGCAAGCCGGCGCCCACGAATGGCACTGGGGCCAGCGCGGCGATCAACGCGCTCTTGGCACCAACGAGGGGCTTGCTGCGTAGCCCGAGCAGGAGATCGGCGCTATCGCTGATCAAACCAACAGTCGCCCAGCCCCGGAACTCGCCGCCGCCACTGCGGACCCAGGCCGCACAAGCACCGGACCCGAGGACCACGTCGCGAATCCCTATCGTCTGCATGAGCAACGTTTCCGTACCCGATTCGGGCTTGAAGAACCGACCCGGCGCTAGCAGCATCGCCGCTCCCACCCCGACGCGGGCCACTGCCACCAATGCCAAGATGGGCGCCGACGTCCGGGTTCGGTCCTGCGTCACGGATCAACCGTAGGCGCCCGGTAGGGGTGATGGAACCCATGCCTAAGCGGCGGGTTCGATCTCGAGGCCGATGTGGACCTTGTCGATGCCGCCACGCACGATCGAGCGGGCATAGAACCACCACGCGTGGTACCAGTACCGCTTGAGCACGGCGTTGTAGACCCGCCGCGTCTCCGACTTCGGTAGCACCCGCGCAACCGCCTCGACCTTTTCGCTCTTGGGCTTGCCCAACGCCGCGCTCTTGGCGATCGCGACTCGGGGTGTGTTTCGGATCCGCTTGACTTTCCACGACCCGCCGCCGGTGATGACCAGGAGCTTGTCGCCCTCAGGCACTCCCCAGACCGGTGTCGGTTTGGGACGGCCGTCTTTGGTAAATGTCGTCAAAACCAGGTACTTGGACTGAATGACGTCCTTGAAGCTGATAGCCACGCTTTGTTCCTTGTCTGCGGATGGGTGACAGACCATTTTCCCAATCGTGCAACTTTTGATGCAAACGTGTAGCCGCCGGCGGCCGAAATCGATTGGCTCACCGTGCAGCCGTCGAGTCGATGCCCTCGGTTCCGAGTTCACCTCTCGCCCGACTCTCACGGCGACGATCGAGAGCATCGCCGAGACGCGATCCGCGGTCTGGTTGGCGTTTGCCCGCGTTACTTGCGAGGGCCGGCGGCAGCGTCAATCAACGTGGCCGCCGCTGCCCGGGCATGAACATAAGGCGCGGTGTCATTCAGCGAAGTCGCCATCGCCGTGGCGCCCTCGAACAGCACTGCCAGCTGCTGGCCTAGCAGGTGCGGATCAGCGGCGCCGGCCTCTCGGGCTACGGCAGCGAGGCGACGGGTGAACTCCAGCTTGTAGGTCCGCACGATCTCATCAGCAGTGGCGAGAGACCCCGCGGATTCCACCGCCGCATTGTGAAAGGGGCAGCCGCGCAGGACTTCCGTGCGCGGCGGCGCTTCGAAAACAGCCAGCAGCCGCTCGCGAGCGGACAGATCGGTGTCGCGGAGGTTCTTCTCGGGGCGCGTATCGCCTCGATCATCGATACCGCGGAGATAGTTACTTACAAGGTCGTTCTTACTGGCGAAATGTTGGTACAGCGTGCGCTTGGACACGTTGGCCCGCTGTGCGATGAGCTCGACGCCGGTGGCGTGGATTCCATGGCGGTAGAAGAGCTGGGCCGCGGCACGTTCGATGCGTTCACGCGCGCCCGGGCCTCCAGCTGAGCGCGTCTGCACCGGTGAGTCATCCATCTCACAAAGCTACACCGATCGGTTTACAAATGGTGAAACTATCGATAGCTTGGAGCTAACTACATAAACCGATCGGTTTACAGGAAGGTCTGCAGATGAACGCTTCTGCTGTCGCTCACGCTGGCGGCGTCGACACTGCGAGCACGGCGGGCTGGGGTGCAGAACAGTCCCGACTCATCACCAGCGGGCCGCTGACCGCGGTGGGCAATGTGGTCAAAGCGGGGTCGCGGATCGGATTCACCGATGGTCAGGTCATCGACGCTTCGGGAAAGCTGGTCGCCACCGCCACCAGCACGCTATTGACCTTCGAGTTGCCCAGTCCCGCACAAGATTCCAGTACCAACGGACAGCATTCCTGAAAGGACCGGTCCTGCCATGTCATCTGTACTGATCACCGGAGCCAACCGCGGCATCGGCCGCGCCATCACCGCCGAGTTCGCCCGCCGCGGGCACCGCGTCGTGGCCACCGCGCGTGATACGCGCACGCTGGAAGACTTCGACGTGAGTCAACGGTTGGCCCTCGATGTCACCGATGACGACAGCATCACCGCGGCTATCGCGGCCGCCGGGGACATCGACGTCGTGATCGCCAATGCCGGCGTCATCTTCTACGCCGCCGTGGAAGCCACACCATTGGCGGAACTGCAACGGCTGTTCAACCTCAACACCATCGGCGCCATCCGCCTAGCTCAAGCGGTGTTGCCGCAGATGCGCGCCCGCGGCGACGGGAAGCTGATGTTCATGTCCAGTGTCCTTGGACGCGTCGTGCTGCCACCCAGCGCGGCCTACGCCGCGTCGAAGTGGGCGCTGGAAGCGCTGGTTGAAGCCCTTGCCATCGAGGTCGCACCCTTCGGCGTCGAGGCCACGCTGCTCGAGCCCGGCGCAGTGAGCTCCGGCGCCCTCGACGACGTGACCACCTACACCCTGCCCGACGATCCCTACGCTGCAATCCTGCAAAGCGGCGGGCCGCGCGCCGGAATGATCACCCCCGAACAGGTCGCCGCCGAGGTGGTCGACGCGGCAGAGCAGCCGCAGCTGCCGTTACGGATTCCCATCGGGGACGCCGCGAGGGCACTATTGGCAGCCCGTCACGCAGCACGCGACGACGTCCCGTTCGTCGCGGCGAAAGCCGCGCCATAAGCATCGGGCGTGGCGGGCCGCTTCCTCGGCGAGCTGCACACGCGAGGTGAGCCCAGCTTCGGGGTAGACGTGCACGTGGCAAACATCAGAGCAACGGCGGAAATTGCAGCCAACCGAGGGCGGATGAACACGTCGCCGAGCTAGGCCAGGCGCTGTAGGCCTCGCTGGTCGCAGCGGTCGTCATCAAGTCGTCGGAATTAGACTTTGCCCACGACGAGAGCAACCGATCGCGAGAATGAGTTGGGCTCTCAGCGGCGCAGGCCCGGCGTTGGGAATTCGTAAAGATTTCCACTCGGGCGTGAAAGCTTTGTTAAGTAGCTGGCCTATTCCGGATCAGACCAGCACCTTGGAAGCATGCCGCTGTATGAGCTGCGCCCATCGCTGCGCCGCGGGTTGAACCCCAACCTCGACCGCGCGATCTGGCCGCTGAGCGCCAGCGTCGACGAACTGGGCCGGCTGCTCATTGCGGGGGTGGCAGCTACTGATGTCGCCGACGAGTTCGGCACTCCGACCTACGTGCTGGATGAGGAAGATTTTCGGGCCCGGATCCGGGCCTATCGCGCCGCGCTCCCTGGTGTCGACCTGACCTACGCCGGCAAGGCGTTGCTGAGCGCTGCGGTGGCAGGGTGGGCGGCCGCCGAAGATATGGGCGTCGGCGTCTGCTCGGGCGGTGAATTGGCCACCGCCCTGGCCGGCGGAGTGCCGCCGTCGCGACTCATCCTGCACGGCGATGCCAAAACCGCCGGCGAGTTGCAGGACGCGGCAGCGGCCGGGGTAGGGCGGGTCGTGATCGACTCCCCGAGCGAGATCGCGCTTCTTGCTGGGCGGCTTAGTCATCGTCAACGCGTGCTGGTCCGAGTGATTCCGGACATCGACACCGGCGGGCACAGCCAAGTCTGCACCGGGGTGCTCGACCAGAAATTCGGCTTTGCCTTGGCGGGTGGCCAGGCGACCAGTGCGGTAAAGCGCATTCTGGATCAGCCATCGCTGGACCTGGTCGGGCTGCACTGCCACCTCGGGTCGCAGCTGTCGGACGCCGGCCTATACGGCGAGGCGATCCGGCAGATGATGGCGGTGCTGTCCGATGTCCGTGACCGCCATCAGGTTGTGCTCACCGAGCTCAATCTTGGTGGCGGACACGCGGTGCCGTACATCTCCGGTGACCCGGAACTCAGCCTGAGTGAACTCGCCGCGGTCATCGATGCCGCACTCCGATCCGCTTGCGCGGAATACCGGTACCCCCGCCCGCAGGTCGCGATCGAGCCGGGCCGAGCGATCGCCGCGCGCGCCGGGATAACCCTGTACCGGGTGATCGCCGCCAAACGCCAGCCTGGCGGGCGCACGTTCGTCGCGGTGGACGGTGGTACGCCGGACAACCCGCGAGCGGCGGTCAACGGCGCGAAATACACGGTGGTACTGGCTAACCGGCAACGGTCAAACGGCACTGCACCAGTCACGATAGTGGGGCGGGACTGGCAAACCGGGAACGAGATCGCCCGCGACATCGAACTGCCCGCCGACATCCACCCGGGCGATCTGCTGGCGGTAGCCTGCACTGGCGCTTACCACCACTCAACGGGATCGAGCTGCAATCTGGTGGGACGCCCGCCGCTGGTCGCCGTCGCCGCCGGCCAGTCCAGTGAACTGGTGCGCCGCGAAACCGTCGCCGACCTGCTGGCCCGTGACCGCGGCTGGCCGGGCCACCCGCAACCAGAGCGCGCCGCCACGGCGAGTTAGGTGGCGAATATTGTTATCTAGCGGGACTATTCGTGATAATGCCGGTCGCTGGACAGCAGCGGCTGCGCGAACATTGTCCGCCGCCGCCGCGTTGCGCGTCACGACGGCCTACGCCGTCACGCTGGTCGTGGTCTCGGTCATGCTTACAAAGCTCGGTCCGCACGCACGCGACGTCGCCGTGAGTCAAATGAGCACCAACTTGCACAATCTGGCGCGCGGCCACCTGAGCACGTTGGTAGGCAGCGCTTTTGTCGACGATGGCGACGCTGTCTACGCCTGGTTGCCTGAACTGGTGTGCTTGCTGGCTCTGGGAGAACTGATTTGGCGCAGTAAGGGCTTGCTCATCGTATTCACAGTCGGTCATATCGGGGCCACGTTGCTTGTCGCGGTAGGGCTGGTCATCGCGGTTGAGGCGGGCTGGCTGCCGATCTCTGTAGCGAGGGCCAGCGACGTAGGGGTGAGCTACGGCGCCGTCTGTGTTCTGGGCGCACTGACGGCATCGATACCTCCGCGCTGGCGCCCGGTGTGGATCGGCGGGTGGCTCGGCATCGCGGTGGCAGCAGCCGTGGGGTCGGACTTCACCCCGTTCGGTCACATCTTGGCGCTGCTACTGGGCATGGGTTTGTCCTTCCGACTGCCATCAATCGCGCGCTGGACGCCCATTCACGTGGCTTTGCTCATCGTCGGTGTCGGGTACGGCTATTTCCTGGTTTCAGGGCCATCTGTGGCGGCACCGGTCGCGGGGCTGGCAGGGGCGCTAATCGCACACCTCGCCAGCAGTGTGTTGCGGTCGCGCAAGGCTCACGGCGTCGACCAGTCGGAGTCGAAGCGTTGGCGCAATGGCCGAATATCCTTGCAGCAAAAGGGATTGATTGCGCAGACGGCGCGGTCATAGCTGCAGTGAATCTGGACATGGCAGTCCTCTGACACTAAAGCCGGCGAGATTGACCCGATAACGCCCTGGCACAACGCCGCGACAGAGCCTCAACCCCGCTTGTTCTTGCTGGTCAGATCCGTATCCCGGCTCGGTTGCACCTGTTTCGGCTTGCCCGGCATCTTGGGGGCGCCAACCTACTCCTGGCCATGCTCAAGTAGCAGCGTTAGCTACAAGCCCTGGCCTTCTCCGAAGAGCACCGTGCCGGTAGCGCGGTTGCCGTCCGCTCACGTTCGGAGGCGTGCGAGCGAATCTCTTGGCCTTGATTAGCGATACCGAGGCGGGCGGAGTATCAGGAGCCGTGCGCCCAGCCGAAAGCTCGCCGGTATTGGATAAAGATTGCGCCGGACGTGGGTACTATCCGCCGCATGCCGTTAGCTACCGGTCAGACTTTCGCCGGGTACACGATCATCCGGCTGCTGGGAT
>JBEKNM010000105.1:0-10473 GCA_049522835.1 Mycobacterium sp. | reverse complement strand
CCCATACTCGCTGTCGTTTGCGATCGCGATCGCCTCCGCCTCCTCCCGATACGGCATCACCATGACGACCGGACCGAAGATCTCCTCGCGAGCGATCGTCATCGAATTGTCCACGTCGACAAAGACCGTCGGCTCGACGTACCAACCGGTCGGCATGCCGGCCGGCCGGCCGCCGCCCGTGGTGATCCTGGCGCCTCCCTCGAGACCCGTGCGGATGTACCCCTCCACCCGGTCCCGCTGACGCGCCGAGACCAGCGGACCGAACTCGGTATCCGGATCGGATGGATCACCGATCCGGAGGCCAGATGCCAGCGCGGAGATCGCGTCGACGTACTCTCCGAACCTGTGTTCAGGCACCAGTATCCGTGAGTTCACTACGCAGGCCTGACCGGTGTTCCTGAAGCCCGCGGTGCGGAGCCCCTCGACGGTCGAGTCGAGGTCGGCATCCGCCAGGATGATCGCCGCGGACTTCCCGCCGAGCTCGAGCGTGACCGGCCTCAGGAGACCACCACAGAGCGACGCAATCCGACGCCCGGCCGGCGAGGAACCGGTGAACGACACCGCGTTCACGTCAGGATGGGTCACGAGGTACTCGCCCACCTCGCGCCCGGCGGGCACGACGTTGAGCACTCCCTCGGGCAACCCGGCCTCCATGGCGATCTCGGCGAGCACGTAGGAAGTCAACGGGGCCTCCGGAGCCGGCTTCAGCACCATCGTGCATCCGGCCGCGAGCGCTGGTGCGATCTTGACCATCGACAGGGATGGCGGTCCGTTCCACGGAACAATGGCCGCGACAACCCCGACCGGCAGTTTCCGGACGACGCTGGTCGAACGGGCCCCTGCCCGCTCCTCCTCGAACTGCGTCGTCGCCGCTAGCTTCGTGTAGTACTCGAGAATCGTGTACGCAGCGCCGACGTGGCTAGGTCGGGCTACCGAGATGGGGTTTCCCATCTCGACGACCATGGTTTCGGCCATCTCGTCTGCGTGCTTCCCGTAGACCTCGAGGAAGCGCTGCATGATCATCGCCCGCTCGTGGGGAGCGGTCATACCCCAGAAGCCGTTGAACGCATCACGCGCAGCCGACACCGCTCGGTCCATGTCTGCTGCCGAACCGTCGGGTACCGACCCCACCAACTGCTCCGAGTGCGGCGAGATGACCTCGATCACCTCAGGGCCACTCGGAGATACCCATTTGCCTCCGATGAACAGCTCGTTGCGCGTATGCGTCATGTCGTCCTTATTCATTGCGTCATCCTCGACTTTCGTGGTGTCGCGACGGGGCGCGGGTGGTGGCACTCGACATCCAGCAGGACATACCCGATCCGGCCGGCGTCGAGAAGGTCTTCCAGGGGGTGTCTATCTGGCGCCGTCCTGCGGCGTGTCCCCCCTCTTGGCCACGGTGGCGTCGCCAAGAATCCGGGCTTGGCAAGCGGAGCCGGACGGGGGACGAATCGTTCTTATCAATGATGCTCGACGGCAGCAGCTCGAGCGTGGCGCGCTCATCTTCGGACATCGGGCTTATATGTGCGGAACCACCGATCACTTTGACCCAGCAGACGGAGCATTCGCCGTCGCCGTGACAGATTGTCGGCCATCTCCAACCGAGGCGTTCAGCCGCTGCTATGACCGTCTCTCCGTGGCGCGCCACGAGCTCGATGCCCTGCGGCTCAACACAAACCGTGTAAACGGTGGACTCTGCGCAGACACGCGCCTGGTTCGGTTGCGCCGTACGGTGATCCATCCTTTCGATTTCGGTGCGCTCTTTACGAGTTGGCACTCGGGGCACCATTACCTGATCTAAAAGGCGGACCATCGCATCGCCGATCTCCTGGTCGAGGTCAAGCCGGGTTTTCGGTGCAAACGGCCCTGCGTGGGTCCAGTCGCGACGCTCGCGTCCGCCGCTTTGGAGATGTCAATTGCGCCCACGGGGCCATCCTCGCGGCGGGCGTGCGTATATGACAACAGAACGGTTCCGCACAGCGAGAAGCGCTCCAGCGAAGCTCATCAGGGCGCCCAGCCTCGGTCATGCCCGGGACGCCATCAAGCACACCGCCCCAGTCGCCGGAACGGTTGTCGCGCGGCCCATCCGGCCGGTTACGCCTGAACGGAATGATCGAGTGCCTCGAGGGGACCAACGCCTACCTGTCGATCTTCGACACCAAACCCCACAATCGACTGCTCCGCTGGCGACTGGCCGCTGTGTGGAGGGCGCATCTCCCGAATAGGGCTTCCACACCCGCAATTGGCATCGGCGGCCTGTCGGCTGCGCTGTTGGTCGTCGGTCTGGCGGGCGTAGCCGTGTTACCGCGCGACGGCGGACCGAGCCAGCCAGCCAGCTACGGCAGGTGCCCGGACCCGGCCTGGATGACTATAGCTTGAGAGCCAGCACGGGGGTCTTGCTGCGACCTACACATACCATCATCGTCTTGTTCGTCGCCCGCTGTTCGTCGGTGAGGTAGTCGTCGAGATGATCCGGAATGCCGCTCACGACCTCGGTTTCACACGTGCCGCAGAAACCTGCTGTGCAGGACATCGGAACGAAGATGCCTTCTTCGTCCAAGACTTCGATGATCGTCTTGTCGGCTGGGACCGTAACCTGCCTCCCCGATTCGGACAGGACAAGCTCGAAAGCGCTGGTTTCTCGTTCACCCACGCTGCTACCCGAACCCTGACGCGCACTGAACCGCTCGACGTGTGGGGCTGTCCGCCCCAACTCGGCGCACGTGGCCTCGACCGCCGAAATTAGCGGCTCTGGACCGCAGCAATATACGGCGGCGTCGGCTCGCAACGGACTGATCGCAGCTCTCAAGTCGAGCAGTCCGCGTTCATCCTGCGGCACGACCGTTACATGGGAATTGAAGCGACTCAGGTCGTCGAGGAACGCCATCGACGCACGACGCCTCCCTCCGTACAGCATCGTCCAGTTCTTGCCCTGACGGTCCACCTCACGGACCATGGGCAAGAGCGGAGTGATGCCGATCCCACCGGCAATGAAGAGGTACTGGTCGGCCTCGACCAACGGGAAGTTGTTGCGCGGGCCAGCAACCTGAATGGACGTGCCCGGTTGGAGTACTTTGTGCACATACTCGGACCCGCCACGGCTGTTTGGCTCGAGAAGGACGGCTATCGTCCACTCGTCTCGCACGCCCGGATCGCTACAAAGCGAATACTGGCGAATGAGGTCGCTCCTCAGCGCCAAGTCAATGTGCGCGCCACAGGTGAACTCCGGTAAGTCTGAACCGTCATCACGGCCGAGCACCACCGAGACGACGCCTTCTGCCTTCCTGCACATTCTGCGAGCACGTAACTCTTGCGCGCCTGGTATCAGTTCCATGAAACACTCCTTCCACTCACGTGGTGTGACGCACGTACCTCGCTATGCGATCGTCTCTGGCACGCTCTTGACGTTCATGCGAAACGCTGCGATGCGAAAGTCCTTGTAGTCCCGCGCATTCTCGGCATTGATCGGTGGCTCGCTCGCCGCGATCTGCTGCCAGTTGTCACGGGCTGCCTCGAGGGTCCACTCCTTAAGATCAGGAGCCTGATCGCCCTCAGCAACCCCGGTATAGACAGCTCTCATACGACCCGAACTCGTAGCGAAGAACTTGCTGCTAACGACACACTGCTCGTGGACCAACCAGACGACGCCCGGCGCGACCAGCGTTGGGGACATGTCGATCTCGTGCGAGGGCGATCTGCTCTCATCAGTTGAACGTTGGGCACGGGTCACTGCGCCCGGGAGCACCCCGTTGACCTGGATCCCGAACGGTCGACCTTCGGTGGCGAGCACTCGAGTCAGACCAGCGCTGCCTGCGACTCGGCCGTCGAATCGCAGCTCGGACTCTATGCCTGCTCGATCATCGGGTGTCACCACGTCGCACCTCTATGCTGAATCTGCTTATTCGATGGATGTTTTCAGTACGCGATGCCCGATCGGACCCCGAACTGGGTCGTCGAGGAGCTGATACATTCAATGGACTCCTCTGGCTCTCCGGTAGGAACCACAGCGTCCATTGCCACCCCCCTCCCAGAGGTGGATCTGCAATCTAAACTCCTAGCCCGGAAGGGCTAGTCCCGATCGTCGTCTCGGCAGAAAGGCTTTCACCGAGCGTGCTCAGAATGCGCTCCGGTGGTACCCCCCGTCGACGTTGATGAACTCGCCGGTGACATAGGCCGCACCCTCCGAGCAGAGGAACGCCAACACCGCTGCCATCTCAGCAGGCTTGCCCAGGCGCTTGGTCGGGAACTGGGCAGTGAGCTCGGCGAGCATATCGTCCAAGGTGACCCCCTGCTGCTCTGCCGCTGCGGAGTACGCCTTCATCATCCGATCGGTACGGAACCACCCGGTCCCGACGCTGTTCACCGTGATCCCGTCGCGAGCGAACTCGTCGGAGAGACTCTTGTTGAGCGCGACGACTGCGGCCCGCGAGGGACTCACCATCACCCTTCCGATCTCCGGTTCCTTTGCGGCCATGCTGTTTATGGCGATGATGCGGCCCCAGCCCTGTTCCCGCATGTGGGGCACGACGGCCCGGGCAAGGTACACGACACTCATCGCCATGTTGTTTATCGACCTCTTGAAGTCCTCGTCCGACACCTCGGCGAACGATCCCATTCCGGGGCCGTCGACGTTCGCGATCGCGATATCTGGCGAACCCAGCTCCTCCGTCACCTTCGCCACTGCGCGTTCGACCTTCTCGCCGACCGTGAAGTCTGCGGCAACGCCGATGGCCTGGCCACCGGCCTCGATGATCCCAGCAACAGTCTCGTCGATCGATTCCTGGTCGTGCTCAAGCGCAGCGACCGCGACGCGGCACCCCTCACGAGCCAGAAGCTCTGCCGTCGCGCGACCGATGCCCTTGCTGGCACCCGCCACGAGCGCGACCTTGCCGTTAATCCCTAGATCCACGAATCCCTTTCCGCATCCATGCCTTTTATTTACTCACCGCTGTGCATCGGATCGGGAGAGTTGCATGACCTCGCAATTTGTTGAAGGGATGATATTGGGGGCTGCCGTCAAAAGTGATGTCCTCGACTCGGCGAGCCAACGTCTCGAAGACGGGCACCAGTTCAGCCCGAGCTAAATGTGCGCCGAGACAGTGATGGATGCCCGAGCTAAAGCCCAAGTGTTGGTTCGCGTTCTCACGTCGAATGTCGAACACGTCGGGCTCGGCAAACATCGCTGGATCTCGGTTGGCAGCCGCAAGGAGAATGATGATCGGCTGGCCTGCTTCGATCGGAACACCATTCAGGACACAACTCTTACGTGCCATACGGTTCTCCGCCTGCGCTGTGCCATCAAACCGTAGAGCTTCATCTACAACGTTCGAAGCAAGCGAAGGATCTTGGCGCAGAGACGCCCAGGCGTCGGGATGGTCGACGAGAAGACGCAGCGTGTTTCCCAGCTGATTAGCGGTCGTCCCGAGACCCGCCCCGAGGATGAGGGCCAACGCGTATAGGACATCCTCTTCGCTCAGTTGATCGTTGGCGTCGCCAGCCTCGAGCAAACCGTTGACTAGGCTATCGTCGCTGGTGCCCTTTCTCGAGGCAATCAGCTCCGCGAAGTAGTTTGCAATTTCTGCTGCCGCCGCCGCGGCCACTGATTGCGCCTTCGCGTCCTTCTCCGGTTGTAGGAAATTGATGTATCCCCTTAAGGTGTGGATCTCCTCCATCCACCGATACCAGAGGTGGGCATCTTTGACAGGCACGCCGAGTAGATCCGTAATCACTGTCGCAGAAAGACGCTGGGCAAAGTCGGGAACGAAGTCGACGGAGCCGGCCTCAACCAGTTCGTCGACCAGCGCTTCGATCCAACCCGCAATCTTGTCGTCCTGCTGTTTGATGGATCTGGGAGTGAACGCTCTCGCGACGAGTTTCCGCACTCGCGTGTGCTCAGGGGGGTTTGTCACATGGAAGTTCGGGTATGGGAGGGGCTCTTGTCCGAACGAAGCGGAATCCCGCAGAATCGACATCACGTCGGCATATCGGGAAAAGACAAGATAACCCGATGGAGTTCGCCAACCCGGGACATCTAGAAAGCGTCGATAGAGCGGATATGGATTCAACACAGCCTCGGGCGACGCCAACGCCGCCTCCAAACCTGAATAACGATCGAGATAATCATCGAGCGCTACCACAAGCCCTCCTTAGCAGGATCTAGTTCGTTTTGCATGTTGCAACGTTCGCCGATCTACGGTCAACATTCGGGGACCGCTGGGTGAAACTCCCCAGCATCGCCGTCGGCGTCACTGCTCAGGGCAGGCGGAATCGGGCCACGAGGCGTGTCCTCCGTTGATCGCCAGTGCGCGCCCGGTGATGCCCCGCTATGTCAGGCTGGTGTGAGACAACCCGAGTAAGTACGGGATCCCAGAATTGAGGGTCGGGGATCCTTGCGCACGTCCCATGAACGCCGCGATTCCGGGATCGGGTTGCACCCCCCAGCCTCGGTGCACTTCGGCACCGCCCAACGGTCCGCATCCACCGCCAAACCACCCTCGACCGGGCTTACGCCACGCAGCACACCGGTTCACCGCCGCGCGCACCCGCCCCGGCTACCAGAAGACTGTCGCAGTTGACCTCGACAAGTTCCGGCCGCCTCGTCGACCGTGACGCTGAACGGGTTGCGGTCCGTGCGCGTCACCCGGGGCGACGAGGTTGACGCGGATCTGGTGGTCGCCCCACTGAACTGCCATCGACTCGGCGCTCAGGTGAGCGCTAGATTCCGTACGGAATGAGACCTTCCGTTTTCGGGCACCAGCCGGTATCGTGACCTAAGTCACTGTGGGGTGGCAACGCCCGAACAGGAGGAGTGAGTGGACATGATGCTGGACGAGCGGCCCAATGACGGGCAGTTGAACTCGGTGCTGGGCAAATGCTTCGCGATGCTCGAGGCAATCGATCGCTCCCCCACGCACTCCATGACCATGACTGAGATGTCATGTGCATCGGGCGTGCCCAAGGCCTCCGCCCACCGCCTGGCGACCAAGCTCGTCGACTGCGGCCTGCTGGACAAGGTCGCCGAGCGGTACTCGCTTGGCATCCGCTTGTTCGAGTTCGCGCACACCGTCCCCCACCTAAGCCGCCTGCGCGAGGCGGCGTTGCCGCACCTCGTCGACCTCCACGCCAACACCCGCGAGATCGTCCACTTCGGCATCCTCGTCGGCACCGATGTGCTGTACCTCGAGAAGCTCGCCGGCACCCGCTCGCCGAGCGTGCCCAGCGCCGTCGGCCGCCGCATGCCCTCGCACTGCACAGGCCTGGGCAAAGCGATACTGGCGTTCTCGAAGGCCAACGTGCTGCGCGAGGTGTTCAGCCGGCCGCTCAAGCGGACCACCAAGTACACCATCGTCGTGCCCTCGCTGCTGGCCGGCCAGCTCAGCAAGGTGCGCGCCGAACGCATAGCCTACGAACACGACGAGTCGATCCTGGGCTTCAGCTGCATCGCCGCTCCCGTGCTGGGCCGGGATAACCGCGCCGTCGCGGCCATCTCGATCACCGTGCCCAGCTGCCGGTTCCGTGCCGAGGCGATGAAGAAGCAGCTGATGGTGACCGCCTCCCTACTGGCCAATGCGGTCGCTCCGGACCCGTCTGAAGGCGGGACCGGAGCGACGAGGGCTTGGCCGCTGGCGGCACTGTCACATTGATTGAAAAGTGTAGTGGCGCAGTTGGGTTTGAAGCAGTCGCGACGGAACACCGTTGGGTCGTTCACATTTCAGGCGGCAGCGTCGGGCGCGGTGACCACTCGGGAGCGCCGTTGCCGCGGCCATCCTGGCCTCCCGGTCGGGCGCCGGTGGCCAACCCACCCTGGACGGCTACCGGCTGGTCTTCTGGGTAGCCGGCGGCATCTGCGTCGCGGCGCTGGCCGCATGAGCTGATCTGCCGCGAACTCGGTCTGGCCGAGCGGCCGGGAGCTCGGCTGCTCGATGGGTTGCGGGTGGGGATCGCTGGCCATCCACGGCGCGGCCCGCTTCGACGTCTCGGCGGTGGGGATCACGACCTGCGAAACCCAGGCCGACTCACCTCCGCCAGCTCGAAGCCCTCGGCCTCCAGGTCACCATCACCGAAGCAGCCGCTTAGCTAGTCGTTGTGGCACCTAGCTCAGGGCTGATCGGTTCGGTTCCGTAGCTCGGCCGGAACGTCCTCGCGGCGCTTGTAGATGCTCCACACGCACGGCGCATTAGCGTCTGGATTGAACCGCGTAAATCGCGACTCTTTCCCTGTGAGCTCGGCCGCAACAATCTCGTGATAAATGAAACAGTGCGAGCAAAAGAGCGGAACGTCCTCCATGCCTGCGGTCCAGTATCGAGGAGACGACACGAAGCCTGCCGCGTCGAGGAGTTTGCCGGCACCCTCCATGAAGTCTCGGCGTAGCCGCCCTCCGCTCCCGCACGCGTCTAGTTCCATGATGAACTGGTCATCAGTTTCGCGAACGACAAAGGAGCCGTTCTCGCTCGGGCCGGAGAGATGGCCGCGCATCCCGGCGGCCATGGTACGCAGCATGTCCACTGGGTCGCCGGCCGTTCCGGCCGAGTCAAGCACTCGAGGCACCATCGATCCGGCGGCCTCGCGCTGTGCCGCCAGTACGGCGTCCTCGCCGATTTTAAGGTTGATTTGCCGGAGCACGGACTGCGAGATCAAGACCCAGCAGTCGTGAATTTCCCGGAATCCCGCCAGCAGCCCACCGACGATGAGACACGCTTCCGAATATCGACCATCCGACACCGCGGCCGATGCCGCAGCCACGCCGATCTCCAGCCTTGCCACCACGACTCGCCCGAGCCCGGCGCAGCGATCGGTGACGAGCAGCTTGAGCAGTCCTTGCGCGAGCGGCAGGGATTGGTCAAGCACGTCGGCAGTGGAAGGCCCGGCATTGCCTGGCAGCGGAAGATTCAGGACGAGTCCGGTGAGCGTCGACGGGGGAAGGATCGAGACCGCAGCCTCCCAGACGTCGTTCCGGACATCCTCACTCCCCAGCCGCTCGGCTACCGTAAGGAATCGCGATACGTGCCCCATCGGGGAACTCATCCGCGGCGACCATTCCTGGAATATTGAGGCCGCATACTTGAGAGCGTCCTCACGATTGCCGGAAGCACAGCATTCGACGAAAGACTCGGCGGTCGACTTGCCGAGCGCGGCGAGTGCGTCTTCGCTGAGCAACCGCCCTGAAGCGGGCATGTCTGAGGGCATGGCTGATCCCTTTCGCGTTTTGGGATTACTTCGATGTGACATCGTGTTGGTCATCGACGAGTCGAGCGGCGACGCAGGCTCTCCCGTCCAGCATTGCGAGACGCCAGCGGGGGCAGGCAGGCCGAGCATGTTGGCAAGGATGCGGCTTGCCGGGTTGTTCTCGCCCAGATCACTCTCGGGCGACAGAGACCCCGCTCTGATCATCATGCGGACGTAGCGGGCATGGAACATCGAGCTGCGGAACGCGGCAAGTGTCTCGTAGAAATCCGCGTGGTTTACTTCGCGCCCGGAATACTCCTCGTATCGCTGGATGACTTCTTCCCGTTTCGGGAAGCCCTCGGGGAGCGGCCACCCCCTGCCTTCGGTGAATCTGCGATCCTGAAAGAGCCAGTGCCCAAGGTCCTGCTCCGGGCTGCCAAGCGAGGCGAGCTCCCAGTCCAGGCAGGCCAGGACCGACAGGTCATCGCCAAAGATCATGTTGCCGATCCGGCCGTCTCCCCAGTTGAGCACCACTGGTTCGGCGTCCGTCGGCCGGTTGGCGCGGATCCATTCGAAGGCCGCTGCCAACGTGGGATGCTCTCGGCCTTCCGTCGCAAACGCGTAGTAGCGCTGGCAATAAGCGAGCTCGCGCTCGAGCGCGTCACGACCCGGGTCGGACCGTTCCAAGAACCCGAGACCGAGCGCGCCGGGGTCGAGCGAGTGGATCTTCGCCAGCATCCGCAGGCCATTGTCGTACAGCCTCCCTCGTTGGACTGGGTCCAGATCCATCACCCACCCGCTGGCGGTGAACGGGGGGTCTTCGGCCGGGATCTTCCCGTCGACGTGCTCCATGACGAAAAACGGTGTCCCGACCACCGACGGATCCTCCTCCTTCCACCGAACCGTCGGCACCGGCACATCGCTGTGCTTCTTGAGGCTTTCCATCACGGCGGCCTGCATGAGCACGTCGTAGGTCATGTGGAGCCCCGGGCCGGGCACTTGCGTGCGGGCAACCAGACCCTGCTTCTGGACGGCGGCGGCCTCCACCCACGACGCCTCGAGCATGAACGTCTCGTTCGACAACCCGTTTCCCGCTGGCATCTCAAGCGACGAGAGCTCGACACTGGCGGAGCGCGGGAGCTTCCTCCTCAGCCAGTTCTCCAGAGACCTCCGGGTCCCCTCCAGGTCTCTTTCGTGTACGACCGCCATCGTTCCCCTTCCCGCGAGCCCACATCGCCGGTGGGCGATCACCAGCGAATCTTCGAGGACACAAAGGATCTCGTCGTCGCCCTGCCCACCAGCGCTGGC
>JBEKNM010000104.1:0-10477 GCA_049522835.1 Mycobacterium sp. | reverse complement strand
GCTCAGCGAGCATTCCCAGCCGGGGATCAACCCGGCGTAGGTGTCGATCACGAACGCGGTGTGGCCGAACCCGGCGACCATCGCCACATACGTCAAGTCGCCCACGACCAGCAGGTTCGGCGCTTTGACCCGCCACCGCCGGCCCACCAGATCCGGCGCCCCGGGCGGCATTGATCCGCGCTGCCGGCTAGCGCGTTCACCAGACGGCCGGCGGATACGCCCCGAATACGCTTTTCGGCTAGGCGGACTGGCTAGGCCCCTTGCGGTCCACCTGGTCGGCAGCAGCGCGCATCCGATCTGACAATGAAAGGAGATTGTGCTCGCCTACCCCCAGGGGCAGGCTGTACGCCAGCTGCCGTACTTCAACGGCATAGTCGCGCAACTCCTGGCCTAGCCGTGTCTCAACGATGGGCATGCCTCAATCTACGCAGTCCAGCCGCATAACCGCGACACTCCCGATCCGTTTTAACGAGAGATTGACAGAACCCTTACAGGCGCGGTTGCGTCGGCGTGAGACCGCGTTGGCGGCGCGGTATGCACAAGTGCATTATCGCTGCGGCAGCGGACGGGAGCGCACCAGGGTTGGCCACCAGAACCACGGCCCCAGGATTCTGAGGATGGACGGCACGACGAACGAGCGCACGATCAGCGTGTCGAGCAGCAGGCCGATGCATACGGTGGAACCCACCTGACCGATGGTTCTGAGATCGCTGGTGAGCATTGCCAGCATGGTGAACGCGAACACCAAACCCGCGGACGTCACCACTCCACCGGTGCTTCCGAGCGCGCGGATGAGACCAGTGTGCAACCCGGCATGAACCTCGTCTTTGACGCGGGCGATCAACAGTAGGTTGTAGTCCGAACCCACCGCCACCAGGATGATGAAGGTGAGCGGCAGCACCAACCAGTGCAGGTGCAGGCCGATGAGGTGCTGCCAGACGAGTATTGAGAGCCCGAACGCCCCGGCGTACGAGAAAGCCACCGTGCCGGGAATGACCAAGGCGGCGACCAGACTTCGCGTGAGGACCAGCATGATCAAGAAGATCAGCGCGAAGGCGGCGATCGCCGCGATGAGTAGATCCGACGCGGCGTATTCCTTGATGTCCTTGTCATTGGACCCCGACCCGCCGATATAAACTCGCGCGCCGGCCAACGAGGTCTCTTTCAAAATGGTGGTTATCGCTCCGGGGAACTTTTCGACGTGTTCCACGCCTTCGGGACCCATGGCGTCCCCCTCATGGGTGACAATGAACCGGGCGGCCTTGCCATCCGGCGACATCATCAGCTCCATGCCGGTTTTGACGTCGTCGTTGTCGAAACCTTCTCGGGGGATGTAGAAGAAGTCATCGCTTTGGGCCGTGTCGAAATCGAGTCCGACATTGACCATGTCGTCGAAGGTCTGGTTCGTCTGGGTGGACTGCAGATCCGAGGAACCGTAGGTTTTGACTAAAAGGGCAGCTAAAGCCTCCGTGTCATCGGCCGTGAGTTTCAGCTGCGTGATTATTTGCGGCAAGATCCTGTCGATGACCTCTAGGGAGTTTTGGGCGTCTTTGACATCGGCGGCCAACTTGTCGATGTTGTCGAGCGTGTCGAATACCGATCTGAGCGCCCAGCAAAGGGGAACGTCGAAACAGTGCTTCTCCCAGTAGAAATAGCTCTTGATGGGCCGGAAGAAATCATCGAGATTCGAGATTTCTGAATTCATCTCTTCGGTGACCCTTGTCAGATCCTGGACGGTGAGAACCGTCTTGTGCAGCTCATCGGACATGTTTTGGAAGAAGTCGATCTCTTTGCGCAGAACCGCGACGGAGTGCGTCTGGATCTGTGCCTGTTCGGCGGTGTTGGTGTTTTGCTGCACGTTGAACGGGAGCTGTTGACCATTCCCGCTACCCTGTGTGGTGAACAAGTAGGGAATTTTGGCACGTTCCAACGCTCGGCCCATGGGCCTGGTGATGCTTTGCACCATCGCGACGCCGGGAAGACGGATGAGACTCCTGGCCACCCGGTCTAACGAGATGAAATCGGCCGAGTTTCGCATGTCATGATCCGTCTCGACCATCAGCATCTCGGAGAACAGCTTGCTCTTGGGAAAGTGCCGATCCGCCGCCGCGAAACCCAGGTTGGCGGGCGCGTCGGCCGGCTGGTACTGACGGTCGTCGTAGTTCTGCCGGTAGGTCGGCACGAAGACCGCCCCGAGCATGACGACAGCGGAACTGGCCGCGAGGATCGGCACCGGCCACCGCACCACGCTCGCCCCGATCCGCCGATACAGATGCGCCTTAGCCTTCGATTTCGGCTCGAACATCCCGAAAAGGCTGCCCACGGCCAAGAGGGCGGGGCCAAGCGACAACGCTGCTGCGATGGTGAACAGCATGCTGACGGCAACGGCGGGCCCCATGGTGTGGAAGTAGTTGAGCCGCGCGAAAGTCAAGCAGTAACACGCCCCTGCGATCGTCAGCCCCGAGCCGATGATGACGGGCGTGACACCCTTATAGGCGATGTAGAACGACTCCTCCCTGCTTTCGCCGGCTTGTCGTGCCTCGTGATATCGGCCCAACAAGAAGATGCCGTAATCCGTCCCCGCTCCCAGGGTCAGCGCGATGACGATGTTCACGGCGAACGACGAGAGTTCGATGTACCCGTAATGTCCGAGGGTTGCGATAACCCCCTTCGCGACCAGCATCTCGATCAGAACTCCGGCCAAGGGCACCAGCAGGGTGGAAACGCGGCGATACACCAGCAGCAGCATCGTGAGGATGAGGAAGATCGTCACGATCGTGACGTTGTTCAGGCTCGCGTTCGCGATGGTCAGCGTGTCCGAGGCGAGCGGAGCCGCGCCGCTGACGTAGACCTTGAGCCCGGACGGCGGCGTGTCCTTCTTGATGATGTCCCGAACGGCGTTAACCGACTGATTCGCTTCTATTTGGCCGATATCGCCCGCGAGACGCAACAGCACGTAGGTGCACTTGCCATCCAGGCTCTGCGCTCCTGCCGCGGTGATCGGCTTGCCCCACAGATCCATGACGTACTGCACATGCTTGGTGTCCTGCCTCAGCCGGCGCATCAAATCGTCGTAGTATCGATGGTCCTGATCGCCCAACGGCCGGTCGGCTTCAAACACGACCATGGTCAAGTTGGTCGAGTTGGATTCGTGGAACTTCTCCCCGATGCGCAGCAATGCCCGTTGCGACGGCGCGTAATGCGGGACCATCGGCCCAGCGAGTTCTTCTGCAACCTTCTCTACTTGGGGCACGAAGGCGTTGGTCGTCACGGCGAGCAGGGCCCAGAAGACGATGATCGGTATGGCGAGGACGCGGACCATTCTCGGGACGAACGGTCGTTTCACCCGATGCTCGCTCATGCGGATTTCACTATGCAGAAGACGTGCGCATCCTGATCGGTATTGGACTGCTCATCGCGGACAACGCCGTTCACCCGTATCCGGCAGCCGACCTGGCCGCCGCGAACCTGCGCCGAGATGCTGCCGGACACCACGGTGAGCGTGGTGGTCTCGGAGTGAGACCACGGTAAGTCCGTGACATCAACCTTGTGCGGATGCCCGTCGACGTCGGTGTAGACGAGCATCCCGCCGTTCCCGATGGAGCCGAACAACTCATACGTGAGCTGTTTGGGGGTGAACTCCGGAGGTGCTTGCGGCTGATTCACAGTGGGGACAGGCGCGGGCTCGGAGAACTGGTGCACCTTCCACATGCCCACCAGCCCTACGCCGACCACTACGACGGCAACCAATGGCATCCAGGCTCGCTCCAATACAGTCCTGCCGACTGAACGAGGGCTCACTCGATCACCTCTCGAAATCCGGTCCCAGGCCGCGTGCTCTCACTCTGTCCCCGACTTTCGCGCAAGGGCGGGCAAGACCCCCAGCCCGTGTATCAACTAGGTTGACATACGAACGTGGAGACTATCAGCACTGGCCACGAACGCGAACACCAGGTGTGCGGACGTTATCACCTGCTGGTGCAGTCGGCAGCATTAAGAGCCCATTCTCCAACTCGCCGGGAATCAACGAAACCGGCAACACCTCGAATAGACGTGCAGACTTATTTTGCTACTGACAATGCTGCGGGCTCAATAATGGCCCGGTGCAGCGGTCGGTGCGACGACTCGCCACATGCCTATGTTGCTTCAAGATATCTTCTCCAGACGCCTTTTCAACCTTGCGCTGCTGAGAAGCCGAATGGCCAGGTTTGTCGAGGTCAGCATGGGAATAACCCCAAGAAATGTGCGTTCGGAGGGCCTTGCTCCGTGTAGGTGTTCGAGGCTGCCGAATACGTAAAAGCATCCCAGCATGAATAGAGTACCGGGAATGGCGAAGGCCATCGGGGAACTACGATCAGCGACGATTTGCTTCGCGTATTCCAACTCATCTCGCGACATAGGCTCGCGTTTACGTACTTTACGCACAACCGCGAAAGCGCTCCCTATTTCTTCACTTATCGGAAGGGGCGTTCGGTCGTGCAGCTGTTTTACGAATATGGAAGCAATGACCGCCAACACAAATACCAGTACCAAAGCAAGTACGGTCAGAAAACCGAATGAAGCCACACTCATTAGTCCAGTCCTTTGCTCCGCTGCCGAACTATCGAAGACTCCTCAAAACGCTACCTCAAACAGTTGGTTCCCTTGACCCCAGTCAAGGAACTTCTCACGCCGCAGGTCAGGGGCCGGTTGCTCAGTTGCTGAACGTTTGGGCTGTCTCGGACTGTTGGTGGCGGCAGACGCGCGCGATCCAAGCCCTTCCACCGCACTGACCCGGCCCGAAAGAGATGGCAATCGGGCCTGCGTTGGCATGATCCATCCTGGACCGCCCTGTCGATTTCGTCGGGGGCCAGCACATCGGCTCCGAACTGCCCACATCCATATTGATTCCGTAGTTGACGAAGGGGGCGCAGGCCGCAAAGCCGCTTGCTGCCCCAGGCCGGATTTGTGACGGCGTCAACGCTGTTGCAGCGCAACGCAATATCACATACGCAGCACTTCAGCAGCGCAATCACACACAACGAAATCGTGTGGCGTCACAACACGGAGACCGGTACCGAAGCCCTCCGCGGGCATTGCAGCATGAAGTACGTGACCCGGGCATGCAATGAAGTGCCTACCGCTACCTCCCGCTGACCAACGTCATCGCTGACGTCGTAGACCAGTCTTGTGACCGCGTGCCCGTCGAGTCTGTCCGCCTGAAGGAGTTTACCGGTGATGTGCTTGGAGCAGGCCGGCAAACTTTTGTCAAGGAGAACCCGGAATGACCACAGCCGTCCCGCCAAGACTCGCAGTGAGGGCCAGCCCGCAGTGAGGGCCAGTGGGCGCTGCGAGATCGCCTGCCGCTCAATGACACCGAGCAGGTCGAGCACTACGGTGCGCCGCTCAATGTGCGGGATCACATCGAAAATATCTATGCCAAAAAGGGTTTCGACAGCGGCCGACCCAGCCATCCGCCCCGCCGCACGTCAAGAGAGCTAGCAATGGACTTCGAAACGCTACCGCCGGAAATCAACTCCGGGCGAATGTATTGTGGTCCCGGCTCGGGATCGATCATGGTGGCTGCCACGGCCTGGGACCAGCTGGCCGGCCGCCTGTATGACACGGCGGCGTATTGGCGTGCGGTGACCTCAAAGCTGGCGCAGGGACCGCAGGGACCGCAGGGTCCAGCGGCGATCGCGATGACCCAAGCCTCGGCACCCAACATAGGGTGGCTCAACGCCACCGCCGCCCAGGCTGAGCACGCGGCCACCCAGGCAGCGGCAGCGGCGAGCATCCACGAGTCGGCGTTGGCGGCGATGGTGCCCCCACAGGTGATCAACGCCAACCGCGCGCAGCGGATATCGCTGGCCACGACAAACTGCCTGGGCCAAACCAGCCCGGCGATCGCGGACATCGACGCCGAGTACGAACAGATGTGGGCCACGGACACCGATGCCATGTACGCCTACGCTGGCGCCTCGGCCGATGCCTCGACGGTGACACCGTTCACCTCGCCGCCGGCGACTACCGCGGGGCCGGCTGGCCAAGGTGTCGCCACCCGCCAAGCGTCTGGCGCGTGGACTCTGAGTGCGGCGCCCGAGATCATATCGGCCGGCTACCAAGTGATCTCGACGATCCCCGAAGCAATGCGGGCGCTGTCCTCGTCACCCCTGACAACGTTAGATGAGCCCCTTTCGTCGGTGACATCGTCTCTGTCAAAACTGAGTTCACTGAGCGCGCCGTCAGGTTTCGCGATTACCCACCTGAGTCGGCTTAATAAGGCCGCGGCGTTGATGTCATTCGCACCGAACCAGGGTCGTGTTAGCCGCGCAGCGTTTACTGCGGGTTTCGGTCGCGGGAGGTCGATCGGGACGTTGTCGGTACCGCCGGGCTGGGTAACGGAGACGACGATCAGTCCCGTCATCGTGGAGCTGCGGCGTAGCTGGGTCTGCAAGCCAATCCGTTTAGTCAAAGCCACGGGAGCGCAGCTTGCCGGGCAAGGCGGTTTCTGCCAGACCTCAGGGACCGACGGTGGCGGCTGAGTGCGAGTTCGTGAGAAAGCTGCGGATTGCCTTGGGCGCCAATGTGATAGCAAAGATTCGTAATACGATCGAGTTCGGCTAAGGAGGGGTGGGGTGTTGGACTTCGGGGAGTTACCGCCCGAAATCAATTCCGGTCGCATGTATTCGGGTCCGGGGTCGGAGCCGATGTTGGTTGCCGCGGGGGCCTGGGAGGAGGTGGCGGCGGAATTGGGCATGGCGTCTAGCGGCTACAGTTCGGTGATCTCGGAGCTGACCAGCGGGCCCTGGGTGGGGCCCACGTCGGCGTCGATGGTGTCCGCGGTCGTACCGTACGTGACCTGGCTCGGTGCGGTGACAAGCCAGGCTGAGCAGACCGCCAGCCAGGCCCGGGCGGCCGCAGCCGCCTTTGAGACCGCGTTTGCGATGACGGTGCCTCCGCCGGTGATCGCGGCCAATCGGGTGTTGTTGATGACACTGATCGCGACCAATTTCTTCGGGCAGAACACCCCGGCGATCGCGGCGACCGAAGCCCAGTACATGGAAATGTGGGCCCAAGACGCGGCGGCCATGTACAGCTACGCCGGGTCGTCAGCGCTCGCATCGCAGTTGAGCGTTTTCGCGTCACCGCCGAATACCACCACCCCGGACGCAGTGGCCGGCCAGAGCGTTGCGGTTGCCCACGCCATCGCCATGCCGGCTGGAAACTCCGCGCAGACCACTGCGGCCACGACCTCACAGCTGGTCTCGGCCACCACAGTGCCCCAGGTGCTGCAGCAATTCTGGACAGCGTTGACGGAGCCGTCGTCGTCTCCCGCGTTGCAGAAGCTGCTGTCGTTGATACCGACCGCCTCGAACCCCAACGGGATCAATCAAGCTGTCTACACCGAGGTTTTCCACAACCTGCTGCAGATCTATAACGCGTACGGAGTAGCACCCGCCAGCTACCAGTGGGGACAGCAGTTGGTATTCGGCCAAGGATCAACTGCCGGTTCGGGAGCCTGGTACCCGACGCCGCAATTTGCCGGCCTACACCTGAGCGGCGCCGGCGGCGTGAGCGCCCATACCGCCGGAGCGGTGTCGGCGAATTTGGCCTCGTCCACCAAGGTCGGGGGCTTGTCGGTTCCGCCGGGTTGGGCCACGCCAACGTCGGAGGTAAGCCCTGCGATCGCCGGGGTGGAGGGCGTCCCGGCCGGCACTCCGGCCCACGCCGCTGCGACAAGCGCAACAGGCAACGGCCTGTTGCGCGGAATGCCAACAGGAGCCGCACGCCAGCGCACCGCCGGCGGCGTCAACGGTTACGGGTTCCGCTACAACGTGGTCGCTCGCCCGCCGTCGGCCGGATAACGCCATGACCACAGTGATGATCCACGAGTTAAGGGCTTCCGGCCGTGACCAACCCGCCGAGAGGCTGCTCCGTGCTTGCCAACGGGGCGCCCTAGCAATCGAGTCGCAGGAAGGCAAAAGTGGCCGGGCAGATGAACAACAGTTGTCCGGGAATAACGGTTGGCACCGGTGGCGGCGTTGCCACGCGATCCAACTCGCGTCATTAGTAATCAAATCCCGAAGGTCTTTGCGCCCGACGGTTATTGAGTCGGCGGCCGCTGATCAAGTGTCGGCGGTGACCGCGGCGCAGTTCGCCGCACATGCCCAGATCTATCAGGCCGTCAATGCTCCGGCTGCGGCGATTCACGAATTGTTGTTTGTCAACACCTTGGGCATGAGCTCGGGGTCGTATACGGCGACTGAGGCGGCCAACGTGGTCGCGGCTAACTAAGGGGTCAATATGTTGGATTTTGGGGCTTTACCGCCGGAAATCAACTCCGGGCGTATGTATTCGGGTCCGGGGTCGGAGCCGCTGATGGCTGCCGCGTCGGCGTGGAGTGGGCTGGCCGCGCAGTTGTATTCGGCAGCCACAGACTACGACAAGGTGATTACCACACTGACCAGCGAGGAGTGGCTGGGGCCGGCGGCGACATCGATGGCCCAGGCGGCCGCACCCTATGTGGCGTGGATGAGTACGACCGCCGCCCAAGCCGAGCAGGCGGCTACCCAAGCCCGCGCGGCCCTGGCGGCCTATGAGGCCGCGCTGGCTGCGACGGTGCCTTCGCCGCTGGTTGCGGCCAACCGTGTTGAGCTTGCGCAGCTGGTGTCGAGCAACGTTTTGGGTCAAAACACCGCCGCGATCGCGGCCAATGAAGCTCAATACGGCGAGATGTGGGCCCAAGACGCCACCGCGATGTATGGCTATGCGGCTCAATCCGCGGCAGCGACGAAGGTGACGCTGTTTACCACACCACCACCGATCGCCAACCCCGCCGCCCGGGCCGTGCAGAGCGCTGCGGTGACTTCGTCGGGAGCCACCGCGGCGGGTACCGCGCAGTCCACCCTGACAAAGCTGGTTTCTGGATTGCCGAGCCAGCTGCAAAATCTTGCGCAGCCTCTGTCCAGCCCGTCCAATCCAATCAACTCCTTCTTCACCGAAGCCTGGTTCGCGATAAGCGGGCAGAACACCCTGCCCAACAACGTCGGGACGTTGATAACCGGCTATAACAGCTACTCGTCCTTGTGGTACAACACCGAGGGTCTGCCGTACTTCAGCGTCGGTATGGCCAACTTCGGTGTTCAGATCGCCAAGAGTACAGGGGGGATCGTCGCGCCTGCGGCTGCGGCCGCGGTTGTCCCCAAGGCCCTGCCCGCGCTAGGCGGAATGCTCGGTGGCGGCGCCGCGCATGTGGCAGGGTCGATGGGCGGCGCGGGCTCGGTCGGCAGATTGTCGGTGCCGGTCGCATGGTCAGGGCCCGCCCCGGCGCTAAGCCATGCCTCGCCCGTGGTGCTCAACAGCCTCCCCGCCGCCTCACAGGAGGCCGGGGGGCCCGGAAACCTGCTGGGCGGCATGCCACTCGCCGGTGCAGGCGCCGGCAGGCATGGCAGCGGGCCCCGATACGGATTCAAGCCCACCGTCATGGCCCGACCACCCGTCGGCGGATAACTACCCTCCCGACCAACTTACAGTGATTTCGCGGCACGATGGTGTGTCACGACGATCCGGGCGGGATGTAGGACACTGCGACCTCGCCGCCACAGAATCGTTGCAGCGCTTGAGAAATCAACTCTGGCCCGGCGTCCATCCGCGGCACCTTGGGCGGGCCGCCAGTAGCGGTGAACACCGCTCGGAGCTCGGTGACGATCGGTTCGGCGGTGATCGGAGCGTCCCACCACGTGCAACAAATTGAAACCGAGGTGTTATTGCCGGCCGCACCAACGATGTCTGGGTATCCCGATGCGTAGAGGCGAGATAGAGACGACGGGATCCGTTGCTTCAGTACGCGATAACGGTTGCATAGCCGTGAAATATGCTGGCACACATAGGATGTACGCGATGATAGACAGTGGACTCTGATGAATTTCGAAGGTATTACACAGCTGGACGCGCTAATGTATCAGGTTATCGGCCCCGATCTTGCCAACGATCTCGGCAGCCCGTTCTGGTAAGCACGTTTCGTGGAAGTTTCTGCAAGATCAGGTCTTCCAATTCAATCCGGTAAGCAGGTAAAGGAGAAGGAGCTATGGCGGCACAGAGGCGCTATGGTCGATTTATGGGCTTAGCGATGATAAGTAGCCCACTTCTGGTCGCCGCGGCCACCTGGGCCAGCCCAGCTCAGGCTGACGCCGCCTCCTATCTCAATGACCTGCACAAGGCCAGGATCCACGACGTCGACGGTGGTGACCCGGCGCTGATGCAGGTGGGCCAGAAATTATGCGTCCAAGTAGAGTACGGCGCTTCTCCCGACGAGCTAAAGGCCTTGGCGCTGCAGCGCTCCGACGCCGACCTGGGCGCTGGTGGGCTCACCCCCCAACAGGCCAATGACGTAGTTAACTACGCTATAACCGATCTGTGTCCAAACTACTAGTGGTGTGTCCTGGATTTAGCTGACTCTTTCAAAGGCGATGCGTCCGCGTGCGACTTTGGCGAG
>JBEKNM010000103.1:0-11970 GCA_049522835.1 Mycobacterium sp. | reverse complement strand
ACCCTGGAATTGCGAACACATAGCAAACCGAATTGCGCATGTGCTGATGTATCGAGCATATTTTCTGCGACGCGGCTCCGGCGATCGCTTCAGGCGCCCAGAAAAAGTGATGCAGTCCCAGCGCCGAGTCGATTGTGGGCTACATCACTTTGCTCTGTTAATGCAAATCCTGCCTTAGACGTCTGGCCTTATCTTTTAGGGCGGATGACTTGGGGGAAGTTTTTAGGCCGGATGTCTAAGCAGACTTTGCTAGAATCGAGATTAAAAACGTTACCCTCGTCACCAGGGTGCGCCTGCATGCCCACGACGCTCGCGGAAATTCAAGATCAGGTAATCGAGATAGGGAGTACGTTTTGGTCGAAGCATTGCGCGCCAATGACGCAAGCAGCGTCCACGTCAACAGCGATCACTTGAAGGGGCGATGCAGGAGCCGCGCCAGGCGTTGACGTCCGCGC
Organism: Mycobacterium sp.; assembly: GCA_049522835.1. Lineage (GTDB taxonomy): Bacteria > Actinomycetota > Actinomycetes > Mycobacteriales > Mycobacteriaceae > Mycobacterium. The sequence goes on along the minus strand of JBEKNM010000103.1, from coordinate 11,515 downwards.
CCAAGATCATCAGCCAGACGATCGAGGCGACCGGGTGGTCGGAAATGGGCGCGATGCAGGTCGACTGGCCGACGGGGATTGATTAACCGACAGCCACAGCGATTTCCTCGCCCAGCTGATATCCGGGCGCCAGCGGAAGCTTGTCACCGCTCCAGAACGAGCCCGGGTCGAACCAGTTCCAGTCCTTGTCCGTAACAATCAATCCCATTTCCTCGTACGTGATCGCCACGGTCTCCGCGCAATACGCCGTCTCCAGACCCATCTTGTGCTGCTGTGCCTTGCGTCGCTGCGTCGACTCGTGAACCTTCTTGTCCACGAAGGGAATCCCACGTGTCAAGTCGCTCAGATTCGGCAGTCGGCCGCGCAGCCACCGGCCGGTGAGCCGGACGGTGGCGGGAAACGCGGTGCCGTCCATCCGCGCGATCACCCGCAGCAGTTCATTCTCCTGTTTGCGAGTCGCGTAAGGCGTCAGCTGGCGCAGCCAGCACCGCTGATGGTAGCGCTCCGTCCACTGCAGGACAGCTTGCCGGAGATCGTTGAGCTGCACGCCGCGGTGGTTGGTTCCGGTCCACATGTCGACGAGCTTGTCGCCCAACTCGGCATGCCAGATCAACGGCGGTAAGTCGTCGATGGCCACCGTCATGCCGACGTGGTTCACCGGGCTATTCGTCAAGGTCTGGATGGCACGGTCGGGTCGGGAACCGCCGCGGAATAGCCAGAGGTCACCGGTCCGGGTTTCCTCCAGCGCTTTGTCCAGGGTCAGCATGGTCAAGTCCACTCAGCAGTCGGGTGGCGTTATGAACGGGTAAGTACTTCGTGTCCGACTCTGCGCGCGGTGGCGGCCGCCGGGTATCCCGCGTAGCCGGCGATGTGGTAGATCACCTCTTCGATTTCCTCGATGGTCAGCCCGTTTCGCAACGCGATTTGAAAATGGAACTTCAGTTCGTCGGCGGCCCGCAGGGCGATCAGCGCACCCAGGGTTACCAAGCTGCGGGAGCGACGGTCCAGGCCGGGCCGAGTCCATAATGCGCCGAAAACGTGATCGATGCTCAGTTCGCCGAGTTCGTCGGCGAAGCTGCCGTCACGCAGAGTGGTGACATTTTCCGGGATCAGTCCGGGCATCATCGACTTGAACAGGTTCATACCCTCGGTGTGGACGTCAGTCATCGGTGTGTGCCTTTCTTACCTGGTTTCGAGCGGTTCGCGGGAGATCTGGTAGTCGATGTAGGCGTCCCAGTCCTCGACGCGGCGGCGCAACTCCTCGCCGACATGCGGGTGAGTGGGCACGAAGAATCGGTTGCGCAGGATCGCATCGGCGACCATCTCACCGACTGGCGCAGGGTCGAGCAGCTCGAATTGTTCGCCGGGGATCCGCAGCGGTGCTCCACCGCCGAATGTCGGCACGGCAGCGGCGATATTGGTCAGCACAGGCCCTGGACACAACAGGGTGACGCCGATGTTCTTGGGCCGCAAATAGATTGCCAGCCCTTCGCTTATCTGCACGACAGCGGCTTTGGTGGCCGCATACGGCAGGCGATCATAGGAATACGTGAAAAGTCCAGCGAAGGATGCGGTGTTGACCAGATGCCCGCTGCCCTGATCGAGCAACAGCGGTAGGAAGACAGCGTTGCTGCGCACCAACGACATCAGATTGATGTCCAGGATGCGTTGCCACTCGGCAACCGGAATGTCTTGAGGCAGACCGTTCGTCAATACGCCGACGTTGTTGACCACGACATCGACCCGACCGAACCGCCGCAGCGCCGCGCTCCGAATACCTTCGAAAGCCACGGGATCCGAGACATCGGCACGCTGCGGCGCTACAGTGGCTCCCCGGCCGCTCAACTCGGTTGCGAGGGCTTCGATACCGTCGTTGTCAACGTCGACAGCCACTATGTGAGCGCCGTGGTCGGCGACTGAGCAGGCGATGGCGCGGCCGATGCCGCTGGCCGCTCCGGTGATGACGGCGACCTTGTCGCGTAGGGTGTCCATGGGGCCTTAGAGCTCCGGAGCCTTACTTGGTGTTTTAAGAGCACCCAAGTTAATCACAGCACTACTGGCCCTGGGATTGCCCAGAGCCCTCTGCGGCGGCCAAGCCGCGGATAACCTATAGCCATGCGCAGCATTTGGAAGTGGATCGGCTTGGCCAGTGTCGCCGGCGTCGTCGCCGGCGGGGCGTTAGTAGTGCGCGACCAACGGAAACGACGCGCCTACACCTCCGACGAGATCCGGGCCCGCCTGCATCAGAGGTTGGCCGAATCCGATGTGGACAGCTTTCAGTCCAAATCACACTCCAGCTAGCTGGCCGCGGTTTCTACCGCGAACAAGCGATAGCTGCCCGAAAAGCCCTTCAACTCGACGTCGCGGCCCTCGTCGAATCCGATGTCTTGAGAGTCTGGGCAGTCGCTGACGGCATCGCGCACCGGTTGGCTCACCAGGATCTCGCCCCCGACGGCCTGCGCGGCGACCCGCGCCGCCATTGCCACGTTGCGGCCAAACAAATCGTCGCCGCGGCGCACCGAGCGACCCATGTGAATGCCGATCCGTACCCGAATTTCCTCGTGCCGCTTGCGCTTTGCGTCTTTGTGCAGCGCATGCTGCACGTCGATACCGCACCGCACCGCCTGCTCGGCACGGGCAAAGGCGATCATGAATCCGTCCCCCTGGCTTTTCACCACATGTCCGGCCCGCCGCTGCACGAGTCCCTGCACAAGTTTGTCATGCGAACTGATCAGCTTTACCCACGCGCGATCGCCGATCTTCTCGTTAAGGGCGGTGGATTCCTCGATGTCGGAGAACAGAATCACCACCCGCCCATCCGGGGTGATCCGGGCCAGGTCGGGCCGTTCGACCTCGGCCCAGTCGGCGAGGTCCTCGATCGAGCTGCGCACAGCCGCGCCGAAGCCCTCCTTGCGTACAATGTTCGCCGTTTGCCACACCGTCTTGACTGCCTCGCGACCGCCTGACAGCAGCCACTTTCGCGTGTCGGTCCGCTGCCGCAGCTCGTCGACTTCACGGCGACTGCGGGCAAGGAGCCGCCACAGCACCACGAGTGCGCCGCCTTCGATCGCGGCAATCCCGGCCAGCACATAGACCGCAATACGCAGCGCATCACCACCCACGTCAGGCATCCTGCCAAAGTCCGTAACGGCCTCAGGTTGTCGGCCCCGTACGCAGTGTCTAGGGTTGAGTGCGAACGCCCCGGTTAATGAATCTCAAGTGAACCGCTTAGGTGACTTTTGGGAGGTTCGGTCTTGACCGACGACGGTGGTAGTTCCTCAGACCTGTTGGTGATATTCGGAATTACCGGCGATTTGGCCCGCAAGATGACGTTCCAAGCTTTGTACCGGCTTGAGGCCCGCGACTTGCTGGATTGCCCGATCTTGGGTGTGGCCAGTGACGATATGTCAATCGAGAAGTTGGTGGAACGGGCCCGGGGAGCCATTAACGAGTCCGGAGAGCAGATCGACGATGCGGTGTTTGACCGGCTGGCAGGCCGGTTGTCCTACCTGCATGGCGACGTCACCGATAGCAAGCTCTACGACCAGCTGGCCGACCGGATCAGGTCATACCGCCGTCCGTTGTTCTACCTGGAAATGCCGCCGTTCTTGTTCGCGCCGATTGTCGAGAATCTGGCGAAAGCCGGGTTAGTGGAGCGTGCGCGCGTCGCGGTGGAAAAGCCCTTCGGCCATGACCTGGCCTCCGCGCGCGACCTGAATGCCCGGCTGCGCGCGGTGCTCGATGAAGACCAGATCCTGAGGGTAGACCACTTCCTGGGCAAGCGACCCGTAGTCGAACTGGAGTACCTACGGTTCGCTAATCAGGCGCTGGCTATCTTGTGGGACCGCCACAGCGTTTCCGAAATCCACATCACCATGGCTGAAAACTTCGGGGTTGAGGACCGCGGCAAGTTCTACGACGCCGTGGGTACTTTGCGCGACGTCGTGCAAAACCATCTGCTGCAGGTGCTCGCCTTGGTTGCGATGGAACCTCCCGTCGGAGACAGTGCCGACGACCTGAACGACAAGAAGTCCGAGGTCTTCCGCGCCATCCCGCCGCTTGACCCCGACCATTGCGTGCGAGGTCAGTACCGCGGCTATGCCGATGTCGCTGGGGTGGAAAAGGATTCAAAGACCGAAACCTTCGTTGCGCTGCGCACCGAGATCGACAATTGGCGCTGGGCTGGAGTGCCGATCTTCCTGCGCGCCGGCAAGGGGCTGCCGGAAAGAGTCACCGAGGTGCGGCTATTTCTGCATCGTGTGCCTGGGTTAGCTTTCCTGCCCGGCCGCAGACCGGCCGAGCCCAACCAGATCGTGCTGCGCATCGACCCCGAGCCGGGCTTGCGGGCGCAGCTGTCGGCCCGAGTTGGCGACTCGTGGCGAGACATTCACCTGGACTCGTCATTCGCGGTGGACCTAGGTGAACCGGAGGGGCCTTACGAGGTGCTCTTCCACGCCGCGTTGAACGGCCATCACCAGCTTTTCGCCCGGGAAGACAGCATCGAACAGACGTGGCGCATCGTGCAGCCCCTGCTGGACACGCCATGCGAAATCCACCAATACGACCGTGGGTCCTGGGGGCCCGAGGCTGCGCAGTCGTTGCTGCGTGGTCACCACATTTGGCAAGAGCCGTGGGTGCCTCGAAGCACGCCCCCGGCAGAATAAGGAGACGGAAGCAAATGCAGCTAGGGATGATCGGCTTGGGCCGGATGGGTGCGAATATCGTGCGCCGCGCGACCAAGGACGGACACGAGGCGGTGGTGTACGACCACAACCCTGACGCGGTCAAGGCGATGGCCGGTGAGGAAAGGACGACCGGGGTGTCCTCGTTGTCCGAGCTGAAAGAAAAACTGGCCGCCCCGCGAGTCGTCTGGGTGATGGTGCCTGCGGGGGACATCACCGATTCGGTGCTCAAGGAGCTGGCCGGCGCACTCGACTCCGGGGACATCGTGATCGACGGCGGTAACTCCTACTATCGCGACGACATACGGCATGGAAAGATACTGTCCGAGAAAGGGATCCACTTCTTGGACTGCGGCACCAGCGGCGGCGTGTGGGGTCGCGACCGCGGCTACTGCCTGATGATCGGCGGCGATCAATACGCTTTCGCGCGCGCGGAGCCGATCTTCGCCACGGTCGCACCGGGAAGCGAATGTGTGCCGCGCACCCCGGGCCGGGAAGGCGAGATCTCGCAATCGGAAAAGGGTTACCTGCATTGCGGCCCGTGCGGCGCGGGGCACTTCGTGAAGATGGTGCACAACGGGATCGAGTACGGGATGATGGCTTCGCTTGCCGAGGGGCTGAACATCTTGCGTAATGCCGACATCGGTACCCGCGTGCAAAAGGGCGATGCCGAAACCGCGCCGCTGGCCACTCCGGAGTTCTATCAGTACAACATCGACATTCCCGAGGTCACCGAGCTATGGCGACGCGGCAGCGTGATCGAGTCGTGGCTGTTGGATCTGACCGCGATCGCACTGCACGAATCGCCCACTCTGGCCGAATTCTCCGGCCACGTGTCCGACTCCGGAGAAGGCCGGTGGACCGCCATCGCGGCGATCGACGAAGGGGTTCCGGCGCCGGTGCTGACGTCGGCGGTCTATTCCCGGTTCTCCTCGCGGCGCCTCGACGAGTTCGCCGACAAGACGCTGTCGGCGATGCGCAAGCAGTTCGGCGGGCACGACGAGAAGCCCGGCCAATAGCTTTAACGGGCAGCGGTCCGCCTGACGAAGTCGACCACGACTTCGGTGAAGGCGTCGTTGTCGTCACCGGCCGCGGTATGCCCGGCGTCGGGCAACTCGACGAATTCCGCATTGGGCACCGTCGCCAGGAAATTCTTGACACCTTCGGGGCTGACCACGTCGGATAGCTTTCCGCGAATCAACAGGACCGGGATCGTCAGGCTCATGGCGGCGTGCTCGAATTTCTCGGTGCGCAGTTCGGGGTCATCCCCGGGCGCGGTCATGAACGCCGGATCCCAGTGCCAATACCAGCGTCCGTCGCGCAGGCGCAGGTTCTTTTTCAGCCCCTCCGGGCTGCGCGGCTTCCTCCGGTACGGCAGATAGGCGGCAACGGCGTCGGCCGCCTCCTCGAGTGAACCGAAACCGTTGGTGTGGCCGAACATGAAATCGCGGATGCGGGCGCTTCCAGTCTTTTCGTACCGCGGTACCACGTCGACCAAAACCAAGCCGGTCACCTTGCCGGGACCGGCGGCCTCGGCAACGAGGATGCCGGTCAGTCCGCCCATGCTCGCCCCGATCAGCACCACTGGGCTTTCGATCTCCTCCAGCACGTGCATCACGTCGCCGGTCAAGGTTTCGATGGCGTAGTCCGCGTCGGGCGCGCGGTCACTGTCGCCGTGTCCACGGGTGTCGAGCGCAACGACGTGGTGTCCCTCGTCGGCCAGCACCTGACCGGTGTTCTTCCAGGAGAAACGGTTTTGGCCGCCGCCGTGCAGCATGAGGATTGCCGGCCGGCCGGCCGCACCCTCACCGCGGTTCCATTCGTCGCCGACCAGGGTGATCCCATCGACGCCGGAAAACTCGACCGTTTGGGGGGTGCTGCTCACGGTGCTCACCCGCCTGACGTTACCTAGGTGGCTTATGCACTCTGGCGCGTGGTCGCCGAGGTGGGGCATCCAGAATTCGTTGAGCGTCCGCAAAGGCTCTGGCCGGACGCGGAAAAGGATCTTGACGCCGCAGACGACTGCGCCTCAGATGCCATCCTGAGAGCCCCGGACCGCGTCTACTGTTTGGTCAGCGATCCGGATCTGCCCGTGCGACGGCGGCCACCCGGGCGATGCTCTGCATGCGCAAGATCGTCATAGCCGACTTGGAGGCGGCCGCAGTGAATGCCGCAGCGGGGCAGCGCGCTGGGTGAGCCACGGCCCGCTGGAAGACTCGAGAGCTATTGATCCGGTGGGGGTTTGGGCAAGGTTCAACGGCGGTTGGTGCGCCCGGATTCCCGCACGTTACGTTTGTTCGTGTGGGCGCATGCCCGTCGGGTAATTCGGCCGGAACCTGCCGAACAGGAGTGAGAATGGCGGACGATGCTGCCAAGCCGGGACAGATCTGGGTTCGACCAGGTACCCGGCGATGACTGAACCACGCTGGATCGACATTCCCGGTCCCGGTGCAGACCTGAAGGCACTCACCTGGGGATCGCCCGACGCCCCGATCGCGCTCTGTCTGCATGGCTTCCCCGACACCGCCTACGGGTGGCGCAAGATCGCCCCTCGGCTGGTCGAATCGGGCTGGCGGGTTATTGCACCATTCATGCGCGGGTATGCGCCGTCATCGATAGCGACCGATAGCAGTTATCACGTCGGTGCGCTGATGGATGACGCCCTGCGTGTGCGCGCGGTCGCGGGTGGCACCGAGCGCGATGTGGTGATCGGTCACGACTGGGGCGCAATCGCTGCCACCGGCCTGGCCGCGATGCCCAACAGTCCGTTCGCCAAGACGGCGATAATGTCGGTGCCGCCCTCGGCGGCGTTGCGTCCTCGGGGCAGTATGGCTGAGCGGGGCCGGTTGGCCCGCAAGCTACCGCGTCAGCTGCTGCGCAGTTGGTACATTATTTACTTCCAATTGCCTTGGCTGCCTGAGCGTTCCGCTTCCTGGGTGCTGCCGCTGCTGTGGCGGCGGTGGTCGCCGGGGTACCGCGCCGAGGAGGATTTGCGTCACGTCGACGCCGCGATCGGAACACCGGAGAGTTGGCGGGCGGCCTTGGGACCGTACCGGGCGACGATAAGAAACACCCGGCCGCCGGCGCACTATGCGAAGTTGAACCAGCTGTGGACCGCGGCGCCCATAGTGCCGAGCCTGTATCTGCATGGTCGCGACGACGGTTGCTTCACATCGGCTTTCACACAGTGGACGGAAAGGGTGCTGCCCGCGGGCAGCGAGGTTGCCATCGTCGAACACGCCGGGCATTTCCTGCAGCTCGAACAGCCGGAAAAGGTCGCCGAGCTGATACTTGCCTTCATCGGCTCACCCGGCTGAGGCTGTGGCGGCGCACCGGATGGCGGCCGTCGACGCGCAGTTCTATTGGATGTCGGCCCAAGTCCCTAACGACCAGTTCCTGCTCTACGCATTCGACGGTGCACCCGCCGATCTTGGGCATGCCATTGAGCAGGTCTGTCGTCGCGCTGGCGCTTGCCCGGACCTGGGAATGCGGGCCGAGGATGGATGTGCGCCGACCTATCCGCAGTGGGTGCCCGTGGCCGTCGGCCCCGAGCACGTCGTCAGACATGATCAGGCCGATCACAGCTGGGACGACTGCCTGGCGGCTGTGGTCGGCCTTGCCGGCGACCAGCTGGACATTCGCAGGATGCCGTGGCGCCTGCACGTGTTTACTCCGGTGGTAGGCATTCCCGGCGTCCGCGGGCCGGGCGCCGTTGCGGTCATGCAGGTAGCGCACGCATTGGCCGACGGCGCTCGCGCTTCGGCGATGGCGGCCTGGCTGTTTGGCAGGGCTGCCCCGGTGCCCGAGGTGGCACCCCCACCGGTGGGCCTTTTGCCGTGGCGGGCGGTTGATGCTGCTCGCGCCCACCGCCGGCTGGTTCGCGATGTTCGCGCGGGGCTGGTGGCGCCGGGAGTCGGGTCTCGGCCGCTGCTGTCCACTAACGCCGGTAAGAACGGCTCACGCTCGGTGCGCACGCTGGTGCGGTACCGCTCGCAACTGCGCGGTCCCACCGTCACCGTCGCGGTGCTGGCCGCGGTCTCCGCGGCATTGTCCCGTGCGCTCCGCGACGCGGCCGATTCGTTGGGTGCCGAAGTTCCAATGGCCAAGCCCGGTGTGCCGCAAGCACATAATCATTTCGGAAACGTCGTTGTCGGGCTTTACCCGCAGCTCGGCCGCGATGCACGCGTTGAGCGGATCGCGACCGATCTGGCCAATGGCCGCCGCCGCTTCGAGCATCCGGCTGCGTTCTCAGCGGACCGGGCGTTCGCTTCGGTGCCTGCGGCATTGCTGCGTTGGGGGGTTTCCCAGTTCGACCCGGATGTCCGGCCGGCCCAGGTCGCGGGCAACACCGTGGTGTCCAGCGTTTATCGCGGAGCTGCTGATCTGAGCTTCGGGGACGCCGCGGTGGTGCTGACGGCCGGCTACCCGGCACTGTCGCCGTTGATGGGTCTGACTCATGGAGTGCACGGCATTGGCGAGACCGTCGCGATCAGCGTTCACGCGGCAGAGTCGGCCGTCGCCGACCTCGACGACTACCTGCAGCTCCTGGACGCGGCGCTGTAGCTGATTGCCCGGCACCGGCCCGTCGCCGGCACGCCCGCTGTTTTCCCACGCGCATCGGCGGACACAGCGGATCGCCGCTGCTGTTATCCCATCGGCCGGATGATCTAGGTTTGCACGTATGACTCCCTATGACGTTGGGCTACTGATCCTGCGGCTGGTGTTGGGCCTGACATTGGCTGCGCACGGCTACAACAAGTTCTTCGGCGGTGGCCGGATACCGGGCACCGCGCGGTGGTTCGAGAGCATCGGCATGAAGCCGGGTAAGTTTCACGCCACCATGGCCGCGACCACGGAGATGACCGCCGGACTCGGGCTGGCGGCCGGGTTGCTCACACCCATCCCGGCGGCGGGCTTTGTGTCGCTGATGCTGGTCGCGGCCTGGACCGTGCACCGCCACAACGGCTTCTTCATCGTCAAAGAGGGCTGGGAATACAACCTGGTGCTGGCGGTCAGCGCCGTCACGGTGGCTACGGTTGGCCCCGGGAGACTCAGCCTGGATTGGCTGATCTTCGGGAAGAATTGGCTCGACGGCTGGCAGGGTTTGCTGCTCTCGGTAGTCCAAGTGAGCCGGCGGGATCCATTCGGTGTCGCCGTTGGCGCGTTTTCGGGTGGTCCAGCCCTGCTCGAGGAGTTTGTGGTTGGGTCCGCAGGCAAAGGTGAGGTCGTTGACGTCGGTGGTTCGGCACTGCGCGTAGGCCGTGACGTGGTGAACCTCGGAGTAATAGCCGGGCACGTCACAGCCCGGCGCTGAACAACCACGGTCCTTGGCGTACAGCACAATTCGCTGCCCGGGTGAGGCCAGCCGTTTGGTGTGATAGAGCGCCAGGGCCTTGCCTTTGTCGAAGATCGCCAGGTAGTGGTGGGCGTGGCGGGCCAGGCGGATCACCTCGGACATGGGCAGCAGTGTCCCCCCACCGGTGAGCCCCTTACCGGCCCCGGCTTCCAGCTCCTTGAGCGTGGTGGACACGATGATGGACGCGGGTAGTCCGTTGTGCTGGCCCAGTTTTCCCGACGCCAGAACGGCGCGCAGGGCGGCGGTGAGGGCGTCGTGCTGGCGCTGGGCCGGGCTGCGGGTGTCGCGCTGGATGGCCTCTTCTGAGGGTGGGCCGTCGACGGCGGGTGTCGGGTCGTCGGGGTTGCACATGCCGGGGGCGGCCAGCTTGGCCAGCACCGCCTCCAGCGTGGCGCGGGCCTGCGGGGTCAACCAGCCAGTGAGCTGGGACATCCCGTCACTGCCTTGGTTGCCCAGTCTCAGTCCACGGCGGCGGGCGCGATCCTGGTCGGTGAACTCCCCGTCCGGGTTGAGGTAGCAGGCCAGCCGCTCAGCTACCTTGCGCAGTGTCTCGGGGCGATGCTGTGTCGCCCATCGAGCGAGATCCACATCGGCGCACTCGCGGGTGGGGGCGTCGATCCAGCAGGGCAACTCGTCAAAGAACCGGCGGATCACCGCCACATGAGCAGCACCGATCTGCCCGGCCCGTTGAGCGGCCGCGGTGGCCGCCAGCCGCGGCGCCAACGGTTCCCCGGTCAGGGCGCGGCGCGGCCCCAGATCGGCGGCCTCGGCCACCCGCCGGCTGGCGTCCCCGCGGGTGATGCGCAGCCGGTCGGCCAGCACGTGGGACAGTTTGCCGCCCAGCTCGGCCGGGGTGGCGTGCTGCACCAGCGCATTGATCAACCCATGACCCGGCACCGGAAGCCGGCGCGCCACCTTTTCCAAACGCCCCACGACTCGTAACAACTCCGGGGTGGTCAGCGCGTCAAAGGACAATTCGGTCAGCTCATCGACGTCAGCATCGAGCCGGTCGAGCACCGCCACCACACTGTCCCTATCCGAACGCATGTTCGAATACTACGCCGGCCCACCGACAAGAAATCCGACGCTGAAACCCTGCTCCAGGATCGGTTTCGACGAAGAAAGCCGTTCTGCTGCAAGAGGACCCCACGTGTTCACCTACTCTGCCAGCTGTCCCTGAGGAAACCTTGCTGTATGTGACCGCGTTGCTGCACGCGCATCGGCGCGAGATCGGCACCCGCGTCGGGCGTCGCACGGGCACGGTCCGCACGCAAGCCAAGCTGGTGTTGCGGTGGTTCGGCGACGATGCCCCGATCCGGATGCTCGCGTTTAAGGCGCGGCTGCCGATCTCCACCTGCTACGGGTATCCGCACGAGGTGATCGACTGAGAAAACCTCATTGTTGCGTAGGCGTTCAAGTTGGTGCGGATTCTCGATGAGTGCGTGCAGGCCGCTGGAGATGTTCGCGCTGGTGGTGT
>JBEKNM010000102.1:0-12297 GCA_049522835.1 Mycobacterium sp. | reverse complement strand
CGTTGATGCGGGCCCTATTTGAGAAGCGGGTCCACGACTTCATCTCCAAGGACAACGACAAGTTGATCGAGGCCTCTTTGGTGCGATCGCTCAAAAAGCTGCACGCGCGCAGGGACAGTGGCCCTGGGAGCAACGGCAACTGACATAGCCGGCGTGCTTCCCTCGTCCGCTACGAGCCGCCCTTGCGGGCGTTCTCGCGAAAGGCGCTGCGCGCTGGTCAGGGTTTGGCGCGGCTGGAAACCACCGCCGTGCTGGGCCATCAACAACATCATCCGACGACACGACCACCCACCGCTCAAGCTCATCGGCGCCTAGGCCAGGAGACGCTTGGCGTTGGCAGTGGTCACCGATCGCCAGTCCATCGACTGTTGTTCCATGACCGTCACCTGGTGGGCGGCGCCCACGGCAGGCGTCCAGCAGAAGTCGCTGCCGTAGAGCAACTGCTCTGATCCGACGACGTCGACGAGGGCCTTCGCGGGCGCGGGGAACGGTGTGCCCGCCAGGTCGTACCAAAACCGTTGCAGCTGTTGTCTGGTGGTCAGTACCGACTGAGCGCGGTCGTGGGACCCGGGCAGAAGTCCGCGGAAAAGCTCGACGCGATCGACCACGACAGACAGCGTCGCACCACAGTGCGGGATCAGGAACCGGATGTCCGAATAGCGCTCCTGGACTCCCGCGAAGATCAGGTCGGTCACCGAGCGGGTGGTCTCGAACATGAACTCCAGCATCGGACTCGGCCTGCCCAGGGCAGTCGAGTCAACGTGCGGCGGCGACGTTGGATGCACGAACACGATGCCGCGGCGCCGATCCAACACATCCCACAACGGATCCAATGCGGGATCACCCAGGTAGACCCCAGCGCTGTTGCTCATCAACACGACCCCAAGGGCGCCGAGGGTGTCCATGGCGTAGGTGACTTCGTCCACCGCGGCGTCGACGCACGGCAGCGGAAGCGATGCGAAAAAGGCGAACCGGTCTTCATGTTCGGCGGTCACGTCGGCGGCGAACTGGTTGACGTGACGACCCAGTTCAGCCGCGGCAGTGTCGTCGCCGAAGTGCACACCAGGCGAGGAAATCGAGAGGATCGCCCGAGCAATGCGGCTGTCGTCCATCAACTGGAGGTGGTCGTCGACGGTCCAACTGGGCCACATCGGCATGCCGTCGGGTTGGGTCATACCCGCGGCTTGCGCGGCGCGCACATAGTGATCGGTCAGGAAATGCGCATGCACATCGATGAGCGCGGTGTCCTGAATCTGGTCTGCCATTTCGCTCACTTTAGGCTGATTCCATCATATTTGACGATCTCATCAAAATTCTGGGACCCAGACAATGTGCCACTGCCCGGCACACCGTGGACGCGTTTGGCGAGTCCCCGTTACTGAGTCCACCCGGTAGTCGGCCGGTGTTCGGTAGCTCAGGGCCGAATGGCGGTGTCGATGATTGTGCTCGTGTTTGAAGTCTCCGATCACCACCCAGGCTTCGAACAGGGTGTTCCAGTGGTTGATTGAGGCACTCCTTCCCGAGTCGGTTGTTGAACGATTCGATGTACCCGTTGTTCCACGGCGTTCCGGGCGGAATGTAGGACAATCCGACCTCACCTTCGCAAAGCGTTGCAGCGCTTGGGACACCAACTCCGGACCGCTGTCCACCCGCAGCACCTTCGGTGGCCCGCCAGCCGCCGCGAACACGCCTTCCAGTTCGATGACGAGCCGCTCGGCGGTGATCGACCGCTCGACAATGTTCAGCAGCGCGCACCGGGTATATTCGTCGATCATCGACCACCTTCACCTGCAGCCCCTCTTCGCGCCACAACCGATGCACCTTCTTCTTGTTGACCTCACGGCGCTCGTCGTAACGCAACGCCGCCCACGCACGCCGGAACCCATGACACGGGTGTTTGAGGGCATAGCAGCGCAGCCAGGCCCGCATATCAGCGTCCGGATCGGCCGGGTCTGGGACAGGGGCAGGCGTCGATGGGTCGAACCGGCCAGCCCAACATAGGGCCACAGGACTCTAGAACTGGTTGGACTCATTCAGCGGGAACACGCCACGTTCCTTGCGGCCGACATAGATCGTCAACTTGACGGCTTCATGCAGTTCGTCCGACAGTTCCAGCGCGTCGCTCTTCAGGCGTTGCCGCCCAAGAGTTTTCAGAACAGTTTTCAAAGGTCTCCGGACGGGCCGGCTTACTGCGCTCGAGTGGGCTGATCCCCAGGATCCACAACTACTACGTGTCCCACATCAGGGTTGTTTTGTAGGCGGGCGGATTTAGCGGTCGAAAGACCCTCGGACGACGCATCCACGGCTTCCTTTGCCGCGTCGGGTTTCAGCAGCGGCCAGCCTTTTCGCAGGACATAGTCGAGCCAGGCGCCGGCGAGCTGCGAGGTGAGTACGGCTGCGATCACGAGCGTGGTGTAGAACTTCGAGCTGATGATGCCGGCGTCGAAGGCGACACTGGCCAGCACAATGCCCGGGCCGCCGCGGGCGTTGGTGGTGATCCCAAGGTTGATCAGGTCGAGGCCTCGGAAACCGGCGAACCGCCCGGCGAGCGAGACTGACATCATTTTGATCGCGCAGGTGGCGATGATGAAGATGGCGATCATCGGCAACGAGACGCCGCGGATGAGGTCTAGCTTGAGGCCCACGATTGCGAAGTAGACGGGGATGAAGAAGGCAAAGGAGACTTTGCCGATCGCGTCGAGGGCGTCTTCGAAGATCCTGCGCTTCTTGTGCGTAACGGCGAAACCTGCCAGGAATGCAGCGAAGACGAGGTTGACGTCGAGCGCTCCGGCGACCGCGCAGTAGGCCAGCAGGACTGTGATGGCGTAGCCGGTGGGTGATTGCTGCGCGAAAGTGTTCCAGCTGGCCGTGTTGATGCGCTTGATGATGCGTGGAACAAGTGTGAGCCCGAGGACGAAATAGGCCACTGTCAAGAACAGGTGCCAGGACATCTGCCATGGATTCGGGGTGGTTTTGCCGGCGATTGCCGTCGCGACAGCAAGTGCGAGCCATAGCACGATGTCTTCGAGCACGGCGACGCCTAGGATGAGCCGGGCGAAACGTGTGTGCAGGATTTTGAGGTCGGCGAAAATTTTTGATACCACTGGCACTGACGTGACGGCGATGCCGACCGCGAGAATGATGACGAGCGACACGCGGTTGCCGTGCGGGCCGGCCAGGCTGGGACGAATCAAATGCGGCCCGAAGAGCAGCCCAAGTAGGAATGGGATGCCGGTGCCCACGATGACGAGCCAACCCACGGTGCGCCGCTCGCCGCGGCTGAACAGCTGGTGCATCTCGGCGCCGGAAACAAACATCAGCAGTAGCAGGCCGAGCCAATAGACGAACGTCAGGATGTGACCCGGATGCCTGGCAGTGTCAAATAGGTGCGCCATAAAAGGCAGCCGGCCGAGCAGCGCCGGTCCCAGCACAACGCCGGCCAGGATTTCGCCAACCACTTTAGGTTGGCGCAGCTTCATGAAGAGATAGCCCAGCAATTGGGCGAGGCCAACAAGCAGTAGTAAGACAACAATAATCGCAGTCAACTGCGCATTAGTCACGATGCACTCCTTATTTTATCAAGACATCGCCGCCGGCGGCTTCATTGCCGAGAATCCAACGCCGGTAAAATAGAAAAGTGAGCGTCAGGGCTCCTGTCCCGATGCTCACGGAGACCGGATATTTGATACCGGGCGAATCGATGATGAGCGGAAGTAGTCCGACCGCTAGCGCAGGCGGCATGTGAATTTTCAAGAGGCGAAGCACAACAATGCCGAATAGCATGCAGCACCCGGCCGCGATGCCATGATTCCTCAACAAGCTCACGGCCAGCAATCCTGCTGTCGATGTCAGAAAACACGCGACGGGAAGGGCTAGCGGCTTTCCGGCCCAGGGGCACGTGGTCGGGTGGGCGAACATCTCATAGGCCATGACAATGAGAGGTGGGAACAAGATATAACGAAGGCCCGAAGCTGCGGCGCAGGAGCCCATCACCGTTAAGAAGAGGAAGAAAGGGAGGATCCATTTTTTTCCCGTGGGGGGCGTTTCAAGAACATCGTCGAGGTCGGTCGCTGACGCCTCAGAAGTGCCCTGATACTTCCGGCGGTAACGCCACCGCCACAGCAGAAAAATGCTCACCAAGGCGACCAAGCCGAGCATTATCGAGGCGGGATAGAGCCAGCTCTTTATGCCTAAGACAAGCGGCAGCACGCCAGCTGACATCGCAGGGGCGATATTCGACTTGAGGAGGGCAAGAAGAAGCAGGCACAGAATAACGATGAGCTCGATTGTCAGAACGTGATAAGGAAGTTCTCGCGTAATCCAGGTACCGATGGCCGCCCCGAGGGCCGGCGTTAAGACAAGCCGCGCGGGCTGAATCGCCCACTTTCCCCAGGGTCGGGTCAACACGTCATGCGAAATTGCGCCAAGCTCGGGGAAGAGCAAGTAATACCAGCTGCTGCCCTGCGCCACCACCGCGATCGCCATGATATAGAGCAGGGCTAGACCATCCATGAGGAGGCGGTCACGCCGTATCAGAGCTCGGTCAGCCATAGACCGTGGGGTCCTTATGCCATGTCGCGGAACTTCGCTGCGGTGCGAAGTTCCGCGGCACTTCACGTCGAATGAGCTAACGCCACTGTGCTGAGGCGGTTTCACCCGTCTCCAACCAGTGGGCACATTCCTCCCCTAGCTTTTCGAGCGCAACGCGATCGAAGCGCTCGACCTGCGCCGGAGTTAACTCGTTGCGATGATCACGCTTCAGCCCTTTGTGGAAGAAGGCCTTGGCGCTGGACATGTGTGCCCCGCCAAACGGCGCCATCTTTTCCGCACGCGCGCTCATGTAATCGAAGGAACTATGTTCGACGATGGCGTCCATTCGGAGCGAGTTGGGATCGATCGAGAAGAATTCCGCGAGCCGGGCGATTTGACCCCTTAAGTCATCTTTCAGCTGTCGGTAATGAAGGAGTAGCACGTTCGGCTCGCTCCTGAGCTCCCACCACGATTTCATGATATCGAGCAGGTCGCAGCACCCATAGCCGTTGGTGTCGAGCCACTGGTCGAAGAACAGCTGCAGTTCCTTCGGGATCACCAGAGGAACGGAGCTACCAAACCACTCGGCATGAATCCGGTTGATCGTCGCCATAGTTGGTCCGGAAAAGTTATAGAGATAATTGTGGAAGCTGATACCAAGATCCTTGCCGTTTCTACCGACGAACACGTAACGGGCCTCAGGCGCGATCGGAAGGGCGTCCGCGGGCAGATGCGATTTCATTACCCGACGCTTCCCGGCTTCGCGCTGCTCCCTCAGTACTTTGAGCATCTCGGAGTAATCACCCCAACTGGAGTCGAGCCACGGAGACGTATCCGAGAGCCCCCCGTCCGCCTCCTCTCCGTTTTGGAGTATTTGCTGGACGATCCGCTGGGTCCAGGTGGTGCCGGCCTTAAATGGGTCCGCAACAACAATGTCTCGCTCGACAAAGCCGCCCTGGGCCAGGAAGTCTTCCCAAACCATGGAGTTAGAGAGATAGTCTCTAACGACTCTGGCCGGAGCGAGTAGCTGCTTATTCTCCATGGAATTCACCTTCCGTAAGGGGCGCCCGTAATAACCTATTTGATGGACGAAAGTCGATAAGAAGAACTTGAAGTGGGTTCAGAAAAGGGGCCTAAACCACGGGCCCTCCCTTTCCGAGAGTTGCAGCCAGCATAGTTTGCATCTAGCACGCTACCTAGGTATAATTCCTCCCCTCAGAGGTACAGACTGACCTCTGAGCTGGAGTTTCTTGCTTTACATCGGGTGCGGGTCGCCCCCAGATCGTCGTCGCACCTGTATCGTCGACCAGCTCTGCGCGGCAGTTTCGCTCACCATGATTATTATTGTGAAGGCGAAAGCTTACGGCGGGCTGTGTTTTGGTTGGGTGCTTCCTGCTTCTTGGATGCGAGTAAGCGCTCAGCGACCAAAACCGGCTAGCGCAATGGCTACGGATATGGCCACCGGCCTTTCCCCACGCGACCGTTGCCTCGCTGTGACGAAACAGGCTGTGCAGCAAGCACTGTGGCGTCAGTCGAGCGGTCCACGTCATCGTTCGCGCGCCTCCACGCATGTCGCCCGGCGCGACCGCATGCTCGTGCTCGGCTGTGCTGGTTCGAGTGATATCCGACGAAGAATGTCAACGCAGTGGCGCACCATCTTCAGCTCAAACCCAAGCAAGCGGAAAGTAGTCCTTGAGCGACAGCAATTGACGGGCGAGGATCGCCCGCAGCACCAGTGGGCCGAGCTTATCGAAGGGCTATGACTCGAAGGGCTATGACAAAGCTGTCGTTCTTTAGATTAGCCTTGTTGTAAGTCAGCCCATTCTCTCTTTAATAGCTGCTCCCCGTCTCGGTTTAACGACTTTGACGGAGTCCTCGGCCGGGCCACCAGCCAGTAGCTGCCTTCCCCCACACCGCCCGGGGGCGGGACGCAGTCACGTCTTGACCCGCTCCCCCACAGTCGGCTGCTGCGACGTCGGTATCGGTACACCTGGTCCCGGCGGCCGGACGTATCGCGCCCAGGTCAGGGTCGCGGCGCCGATGTAGCACATCAAAAAGATCCAGAATGCCGGCGTCTGAGTGCCGGTGCTCAAATACGACTGCCGCAGCGCCAGGTTGATCCCCATAGCGCCGAGCGCGCCGAGCGCACCTGCGAACCCGATCAACGCTCCCGACATAACGCGCTCCCAGCGGCGGCGTTCAGCGTCGCTGACGTTCAGCGCGCGACTGCGCTCCCCGAAAACCGACGGGATCAGCTTGAACACCGACCCCTTACCCATGCCACAGAAGATGAACAGCGCGATGAATCCGACGATGTAGCCGCTCATCGTGTAAGCCGTGGGGCCGCCGGGGCCGCGGGTGAGGTCGTCATGGGTGCTGACGGCGACCAGGAACGCGCCAGCCACGATCATGGCGGCCAAAGCGCCCAGGGTGACCCGTCCGCCACCCAAGCGGTCGCCCAACCTACCGCCGACTACGCGCGTCAGCGACCCCAGCAGCGGCCCGATGAAGGCGATCTCAGCGGCGTGTAGCGACGCCTGCGCATGGCTTTGCCCACCGGCCACCAAGTTGTGCTGTAGCACCTGGCCGAAAGCGAACGCGAAACCGAGGAACGAGCCAGAGCAGCACAGATAGAGCAACGCGATTCCCCACGAGTCGGGCACTGTAAGAACGGATCGCACATGGCCCACCTCGATGACGTGGGTCAGGTTGTCCATGAACAGTCCCGCGCCGAGACCGGCAACGCCCAGCAGCACCAGATAGACCGCGCACACCCAGTACGGCGCCTCGTGGCCAGCAGTGGCCAGCACGACGAGTCCGACCGCCTGGATGATCGCCGACCCGAGGTTGGAGATCCCACCTGTGAGACCTAGCGCGAAGCCCTTGAGCCGCTGCGGGTAGAAGGCTTCGGCGTTAGCCAGCGACGCGGCATAATTACCGCCACCCAACCCGGTCAACGCGGCACACACCAGATACGGCCACAACGGCAGGCCGGGGTTGGCCAGTAGCACGATGGCCCCGACGGTGGGAATCAGCAGCACCAACGACGAGAACACAGCCCAGTTGCGGCCGCCGAACCGGGTGGCGGCCATCGCGTAAGGGATGCGCACGACTGCCCCGACCAGGGTCGCGGTGGCGGCCAGCAGCAGCTTGTCGCCGGTCGAAAAACCGTAGACGGACTGCGGCATGAACAGCACCATCACCGACCAGAGGTACCAGATCGAAAAGGCGACGTGCGCGCTCACGTTCGACCAGATCAGGTTGCGACGGGCGATGATGTTGTTGCCGGCGCACCAGCCCGCGGCGTCTTCTGGATCCCAATCCCCGATGCAACGCGAACGCGCCATGCGCTACTTCCCTTTCACGGACGATCTTGGCCTAACCGTCAAACCACTCAAACGGGTAGCGGGGTCGGTGTGCACTGGGCTCAATAACGATTCAGCGCCCGCCAATCGAGCCAGCTTGGCGTTTCTGGTATTTCGTTAACGGTCCGCTGACGCGCACGGGAGACCCGCTCGACGCCCATGCCGCCCGGTATCCGTGGCCAGGTTGCGGTCGGCCAACGCCGAGCGCAGCTGGCGATGCGTCGCTGTAGCGGGCCGGGATCGCGCTCGGCGCACGCTGATGCCGGCGCAGCGCTTGTCGTCATGGCCATACAACGCGACGGCTCTGCGGCTGCCGATCGAGGCCCCGAACGGTACAAACGAGTGCACCCGCCTACCGCCGGCGGGAGTCACCGACACCGCGAGGGTGCGCCAACCGCGGGAATCAAAGATCCCGATCGCAGACATCGACGAAAACTGAACCCCCACTTATGGTCCTCCCGCGTCACATTCGGCTGCACAATTGGCCAGCCGAGTACTGATCTGTTCCGCAGGGACCGTTGGCCGTCGACATTGACGCGCGGTTATGGCGAGCCCCACCGCCATCATGCGTTGACAATCTACGGCGTACCCGTCCTGGCAACGCAACTTCACTACCTGCTCGATAGTCAAGCCGGATTGCGGTCGTTCGACAACTGAAACCAGCTGATGCACAGGAGATTTCCAGCTGACTTGATCGGTACGTCCAGCGAGTCGTGCGGCTTCATCGCGCTTGGGCTCAATGCCCGTACGCCGTCGGCACGCCGGTCGACGAGCGCCGCACCGGCAGAGAGTCGCTACGATTCGAGCCGCGGTTAGGCATCTGGCGGCTCGCAGGAGTGGAAAGTTCTCACAGCCTCAGGCCGGTTCGGATGGTGGGCTGACCAGTACACCTGCTGATCGATGTCGGCTTCTTCGTAAGCCTCATCCGTCAGTGGCGTCTGTCATCCTGACGGTCACCGACGGGAGGAGTGCTGATGAGAAGTGATCTGGACGATGAACAGGAGTGTGGGTTCGACCGCGATCGACATGCGCTCGCTCAGCTGTTGCTGTCACGTAATTGCCAGATGGCGGCGAAGGTGGTGGCTGTCTCGCGTTACCGCACCACGTACGTGGCCGATAGCTATTATTGCGTCCTACTGTCGGTGCCACCCGAGTTGTACGACACCGCGCGTGCTGACCATAGCGACGTTCTGTCGGCGGCATGCGCCGACATTGTCAGGCCGGAAGCGTTCCACAGCCTGAAGTCCCAAGTATTACGTCCGCCCTACGAGTCGAGTGGGTCGCGAAAGCCGTCGACGCAAGGAATGCGCGCTGGGTCGGCCTCGGAAAGACTTGATGCCCGCGAACTTCGGCGCCACGCGTCGTAGCAATCTTCACAAACCGATCAGGCTAGATCCTTAACCTAATTACGCACGGGCGAAACATCTTTCAGTCTTTGGCGCGGTCTGTCGGTTCCGCCAAAACTGAGGAGGTGATTCCGGAACAGGCTGTGCAGAATTCGACCGGAACCGACACCTCCAACACAAGCCGGCACTTACGGCCAGGTCGTCCCATTTCCACCCGATCCTTCTAACGGAGGTGTTGCGCGTCAAGGATGCCGCGGCCACGGTAGAACACGTTGTTCATGCCCATGATGGCCGCGGCGCCTGATGGCCGCGGCTCCCAGCGCTGCATGGCTCCGGCGCCGATGTTGGCCAATACCTGCCGGTTCCGCGTCGCTGCGGCGCTGCCGTGGCGATTGGCAGGTGGTCAAGCGGCCAGTTCGGCGCGGTGCGACGTGGGCCGGCAAGCAGACCATCTGCGGCAACACACACCGGACTTTAATCGTTTTCACAGCTCGCTGGGGTTGCCGCCCAAGTCTCGTCTTGTAAAGTTTCGCCACTGTGGATCTTCGGAGCGCTGGCACTACTCGCCGATGGCAGTTGACCATCGCAATCGTCGCCGCGCTGAGCCTGTTCGCCGCCCTGATCGCAGGGTCCTCATTGCGGCCCCAGTTCGCCGCGGCCGCACTGCCGGAGCCGGCGGCGTGGACCCACGGGACCCTAGGCGGCCAAGCGCATGCCAGCCAGGTACAACTTCATGCGGCCGCCCAACCCATCAGCCATCTGGACCATGCCTTTTCACCGGGCTCTACACCGACGAATAAGAAGCCGTTCCACAGCATGTGGATGACGCGGGACCGGCCGACCAGTTGGACCCACTTGTCGCCACAATCGGGCTGGTTTCCGTTGCCGGCGTCGTTTGCCGCGTCAGAGTTTCAGCCGCGCGGCACCCACTGGGCTGCACCCGCGGCCGCTCCTGTCAACCGAGATATCTTGATCCAGCTCTGCGTCACCCGCCGCTGATAGGCCAGCGCCGGGCTGTCGTGCCGTCTGACTCGGCCCTATGAGGCCAGCGCGCACTCCAACCAGCCTTAATGCTGCGGCTTCGACGCGCGAAGGCACTCTCAGCATCCCTGCTTGATGGTGCTGAATCGCCCGCAGCTGTAGCGGGCCCCGCCGTTCGACCAGACAACACGACACCCACAGCGTCGATCTATTTCCCTACGCCGATTCTTGCGTCAATTCTTGGAGAAGAGTCATGGTTGCAAGCACAACTCACCCCGCCCGATCCGTCGCACGCGAGGTGAGATAGCGATGAATTTCGGGGCACCGGAAGTCAATTCCGGGCAAATCTACTCAGATCGCACTCTCGGCCAAAGTCAGCCAGGCACGTTCCACCTACCGCGGCTGAGGCATTCCACGTTACCGATGGCCGCCGATCGAGGTGTCGGATGGAAGGCGTTGCGGGACGCCGGGCCAGTCGTGTTCATGAACGGCGCCTATTACCTGACCCGCCGCGAGGACGTGCTGACAGCGCTGTGCAAACCCAACCTCTTCTCAGCACAATTGGCGCTTCAGCCTCCCGGCACCCCAGTGCCGGTGCTGCCTTCGGCGTTCGACCCTCCCGAGCACACCCGCTATCGCAAAATCCTGCAACCGCACTTCAGCCCGCACGCCTTGAGTAAATCCCGGCCCGTGCTAGAGCGCCACGCCGCTGAAATGATCGCTGCCCTCGCCGGCCGAAACGAGTGCGAGGCGATGGGCGATTTCGCGCGCCTCTACCCGTTTCAGGTGTTCATGGACCTCTACGGGCTGCCGCTGGAGGACCGAGATCGCGTGATCGGCTGGAAGGACGCCGCTGTGGCCGGCAAGCCTGAAGGAAACGAGCTGTTGGCGTATTTCACCGATGCCATCCAACAACGCCGTCAGCGCCCGGGCTCTGACATGTTGTCGCAAGTAATGACCGGTTCGGGCGATCTCAGTGACCTCGAGCTGCTCGGTATGACCCACCTGCTGATTCTGTCCGGTCTGGACACGGTGGCCGCGGCGATTGGCTTCTCGCTATTCGAATTGGCGCGCAGACCGCAGCTGCGCAGAGAGCTTCGCGATAAACCAGAGCAGATCAGGGTTTTCATCGAAGAGATCGTCCGACTTGAGCCGGCGGCGCCGTTGGCGGCCCGGGTTACCACTGACTTCGTCAACGTGGGCGGCATGACGCTTCCCCCAGGCACACCGGTGCGGTTGTGCACTGCCGCGATCAACCGCGACGGCAGCGACGCGATCTCCACCGACGACCTGGTCATGGACGGAAAGGTGCACCGACACTGGGGATTCGGCGGCGGACCACACCGGTGCATAGGTTCCCACCTGGCACGGATAGAACTGACCGTGATCGTCGACGAGTGGCTCAGACAGATCCCCGACTTCGAACTGCCACAGGGCTACACCCCCGACATCAAATTCCCGTCGAAGAGTTTTGCGCTCAAGTCGCTACCGTTGAAATTCCCCACCTGATGGCCGGGTCAGCGTATCGGTTGACGGAGTCCCGGTGGTTTTGCCGGTGCGTGGGGTTAGGGTCATTGGATGGTCCTTTTCTGGGCGGCACGCTCGTAGGCGGATAGGTCGATGCCAGTGGAATCGGATGATGGCGTTACGGATTCGGCGATATCTGCACTAGGGCTTCGGAGCCATAGTTAGTGCAGGTTGCGGGTGCGGACGTTGCGGGTCAGGCTCGGATGCGACAGGCCGAACCCCAAATCCTCCAACTCGTCGTAGAGGGTGCGGGCCCACAGGTGCGGGTCCTCAGTCAGCCTGGCGGTGACGTATTCAAGATCATCAAACCACCGCAGACTGGCGTCTTGACGTCAAAGCGCGCCTCCGACCGAACAGGGTTGTGCGCACGAATGTCATTGCGGGCCCTGACTGTATCGACCGGGGCCGCCCCTGGCCGATGATGTGGAGTACTTCGGACATTGGCGAACCTGCGGGGCGAGCCGAGCCGGGCCTTGCCGAGACAACACCAACTAGTAGTTTGGACACAGATCGGTTATAGCGTAGTTAACTACGTCATTGGCCTGTTG
>JBEKNM010000101.1:0-16569 GCA_049522835.1 Mycobacterium sp. | reverse complement strand
CAATGGCTCCAAGGCGTTTCGTGATGCGATGATCGCTGAGGACTACCAGAAGTGCCTGGACATCGCCAAGGATCAGACCCGCGACGGCGCGCACCTGCTGGATCTGTGCATCGACTACGTGGGCCGCGACGGGGTAGCCGACATGACAGCGCTGGCCAGCCGGCTGGCGACGGCGTCGACCTTGCCGATCATGCTGGACTCCACCGAAGCCCCTGTGCTGCGAGCAGGTTTGGAGCACCTGGGTGGACGCTGCACCATCAACTCGGTCAACTATGAGGACGGCGACGGTCCCGAGTCGCGCTTTGCCAAGACCATGGAGTTGGTCGCCGAACACGGCGCCGCGGTCGTCGCGCTGACCATCGACGAAGAGGGCCAGGCCCGTACCGCCGAGAAGAAGGTCGAGATCGCCGAGCGGCTGATCAACGACATCACCGGCAACTGGGGAGTCGACGAATCCTCGATCCTCATCGACACTTTGACCTTCACCGTCGCCACCGGTCAGGAGGAGTCCCGCAAAGACGGCATCGAGACCATCAAGGCCATCCGTGAGCTGAAGAGGCGCCATCCGGACGTGCAGACCACGCTCGGGTTGTCCAACATCTCGTTCGGCCTCAATCCCGCCGCGCGCCAGGTGCTCAACTCGGTGTTTCTGCACGAATGTCAGGAAGCCGGGTTGGATTCAGCGATCGTGCACGCGTCGAAGATCATGCCGATGAACCGGATTCCGGAAGAGCAACGCGACGTCGCACTGGACCTGGTGTACGACCGCCGTCGCGACGAGTATGACCCGCTGCAGGAGCTGATGCGGCTGTTCGAAGGTGTGTCGGCGGCGTCCTCGAAGGAATCCCGCGCGGCCGAGTTGGCTAAGCTACCACTGTTCGACCGGCTGGCGCGGCGCATCGTCGACGGCGAGCGCAACGGCCTGGAGGCCGACCTCGACGAGGCGATGACCCAGAAGCCGCCGCTGGCGATCATCAACGAGAACCTGCTGGCCGGCATGAAGACGGTCGGTGAGCTGTTCGGTTCCGGTCAGATGCAGCTGCCGTTCGTGTTGCAGTCGGCCGAGGTGATGAAAGTCGCCGTCGCCTATCTGGAACCGCACATGGATAAGTCCGACGATGACTCAGGCAAGGGACGAATCGTGCTGGCCACCGTCAAGGGCGATGTGCACGACATCGGCAAGAATCTCGTCGACATCATTCTGAGCAACAACGGTTACGAAGTGGTCAACATCGGCATCAAGCAGCCGATTGCCAACATTCTCGAAGTTGCCGAAGACAAGAGCGCCGACGTGGTCGGGATGTCGGGCCTGCTGGTGAAATCGACCGTGGTGATGAAGGAAAACCTCGAGGAGATGAACACCCGCGGAGTCGCCGAGAAGTTCCCGGTCGTGCTCGGCGGTGCCGCGTTGACCCGAAGCTACGTGGAAAACGACCTCGCTGAGGTCTATGAGGGCGAAGTGCATTACGCGCGAGACGCTTTCGAGGGTCTGAAGTTGATGGACACCATCATGAGCGCCAAGCGGGGCGAGGCCGTGGAGCCGGGGAGCCCGGAGGCCTTGGAGGCGGAAGCAGCCCTCAAGAAGGAAGCCGAGCGCAAGGCCCGCCATGAGCGGTCCAAGCGCATTGCGGCGCAGCGTAAGGCGGCTGAGGAGCCGGTCGAGGTGCCCGAACGATCCGATGTCGCCGCCGATGTCGAGGTCCCGGTTCCGCCGTTCTGGGGGTCGCGGATTGTCAAGGGCCTGGCGGTAGCCGACTACACCGGCCTGCTGGATGAGCGCGCACTGTTCTTGGGCCAGTGGGGATTGCGTGGCCAGCGCGGCGGTGAGGGGCCGTCATACGAAGACCTCGTCGAGACCGAGGGCCGGCCGCGGCTGCGGTACTGGCTGGACCGGTTGTCCACTGACGGCATTCTGGCGCACGCCGCGGTGGTGTACGGCTACTTCCCGGCGGTGTCCGAAGGCGACGACGTCGTTGTGCTCACCGAGCCCAAACCCGACGCCGACGTGCGGTTCCGCTTCACCTTCCCGCGCCAGCACCGCGGCCGGTTTTTGTGCATCGCCGATTTCATCCGTTCGCGGGATCTGGCGATTGAGCGTGGCGAGGTTGACGTGCTGCCGTTCCAGCTGGTCACGATGGGCCAGCCGATCGCCGACTTCGCCAACGAGCTGTTCGCGTCGGATTCCTACCGCGATTACCTCGAAGTGCACGGCATCGGCGTGCAGCTCACCGAGGCGCTGGCCGAATACTGGCACCGGCGGATTCGCGAGGAGCTCAAGTTCTCTGGGGACCGGGCCATGTCGGCCGACGACCCCGAGGCCGTCGAAGACTACTTCAAACTGGGCTACCGCGGTGCCCGCTTCGCCTTCGGCTACGGGGCCTGCCCCGACTTGGAGGACCGAGCCAAGATGATGGAGCTGCTCGAGCCCGAACGCGTCGGCGTGACGCTGTCTGAGGAGTTGCAGCTACACCCCGAGCAGTCGACCGACGCGTTTGTCCTGCACCACCCCGAGGCCAAGTACTTCAACGTCTAAACCGATGGAAAACGTCTAAACCGATGGAAAACGTCTAAACCGATGCAAACGTCTAAACCGATGGAAAACGTCTAAACCGATGCAAACGTCTAAACCGATGGTGATGCGCTCAGCCACCTCCGGGTCGTCGAGCGTCATGCGTCCGTCGTCTTGCATATTAGGTCGTCTTGCATATTAGGTTGTCCTAAAGATGAAGTATTTGGCCGGATGGCCTTTTTAGTCCGCTGCTTAGTCGCATCGCCGAGCGCATCGTCGCCCGGGCTGGGGGCGGATTGCCCGGCTTCTGTTCGCTCTGCTTCGCGGAGCGCATCGAGAAGAAGGCGGGCCGGGTTAAACCGCCGTGACTTTGCTCGGCGGTACGTGAAACAATCGCTGGCCGTGAAGACCTTCGAGGATCTGTTCGCCGAACTGGGCGAACGTGCCCGCACCCGGCCGGCCGGCAGCGCCACGGTCGCCGCGCTCGACGCCGGGATCCATGCTTTGGGGAAGAAGATTCTGGAAGAGGCCGGCGAGGTGTGGCTGGCTGCCGAACACGAACCCAACGACGCACTGGCCGCGGAGATCAGCCAACTGCTGTACTGGACGCAGGTGCTGATGATTTCGCGCGGGTTGTCCCTCGACGACGTCTATCGGAAGCTGTGAGCATGTTGCGGGTAGCGGTTCCCAACAAAGGCACGCTGAGCGAGCCTGCCGCCGAGATCCTCGCGGAGGCCGGCTACCGGCGCCGCACCGATCCCAAAGACCTGACCGTCATCGACCCGGTAAATCATGTCGAGTTCTTCTTTTTGCGGCCCAAAGACATAGCCATCTATGTCGGTTCGGGAGAACTCGACTTCGGCATCACCGGACGAGACCTGGTGCGCGACTCCGATGCACCGGTGCGCGAACGTCTGGCGCTGGGCTTCGGCTCGTCCAGCTTCCGTTACGCGGGCCCCGCCGGGCTTGACTGGACGACGGCCGACCTGGCCGGAAAAAGGATTGCCACCGCCTATCCGAACCTGGTCCGAAAAGATCTGGCCGACAGGGGCATTGAAGCCATCGTCATCAGACTCGACGGCGCCGTCGAAATCTCCGTGCAGCTCGGAGTAGCCGACGCGATTGCCGACGTGGTGGGGTCTGGTCGCACCCTGAGCCTGCATGATCTCGTAGCCTTCGGCGAGCCGCTGTGTGATTCGGAGGCTGTCTTAATCGAGCGCACCGATCAGGACAGCCACGATCAGAGCGAAGCCAAGGCGGCACGCGATCAACTGGCGGCCCGGGTGCAAGGTGTGGTGTTCGGCCAGCAGTACCTGATGCTGGATTATGACTGCCCGCGTTCGGCACTGGACAAAGCCACATCGATCACGCCCGGACTTGAGTCGCCGACCATCGCCCCGCTCGCCGACCCGGATTGGGTTGCAATCCGGGCACTGGTACCTCGCCGGGGCGTGAACGAGATCATGGACGAGCTCGCCGCCATCGGCGCCAAAGCGATTTTGGGCTCCGACATCAGGTTCTGCCGATTCTGAAGTTTCTACCGATTCTGACGACCGGGCCTGTGTAGCGGTCGCTGCTGTGTTAGCGTCCGCCTAGGGGATCGCCTGGGCAGCGCCACGGGCCGTCCCCCCTATCGTCGCCGGGCTGTTCATCTTCTCAGGAGGATCTCCGTGACACATTTCCTAGTTCTTCTTCTGGCTCTGTTGATTGGTGTAGTCGCCGGGTTGCGGTCCTTTACGGCTCCCGCCGTAGTCGCCTGGGCTGCCTTCCTCACATGGATCAATTTGCAAGGAACGTGGGCATCCTGGCTGGGCAATGTCATTACTGTCGTCATCCTGTCCCTTCTTGCCGTGGGCGAACTGGTCATGGACAAACTTCCCAAGACACCGGCCCGCACCGTGCCGCCGGTGTTCGGTGCCCGGATCCTCTCGGGCGCTTTTGCGGGCGCGGTCCTCGGTACTGTGTGGGGCTATAAGTGGGGTGGACTCGGCGCCGGTGTTGTCGGCGCCGTGCTCGGCACCCTGGGCGGCTATCAGGCGCGGAAGCGGCTGGTGGCTGCCATTGGC
This sequence comes from Mycobacterium sp., assembly GCA_049522835.1. Taxonomy (GTDB): domain Bacteria; phylum Actinomycetota; class Actinomycetes; order Mycobacteriales; family Mycobacteriaceae; genus Mycobacterium. The sequence continues at coordinate 11,994 of JBEKNM010000101.1, read as the reverse complement.
GGCAACGACCTACCGATCGCGCTGTTAGAGGACGCGGTCGCTGTCTTCGGCGGGTTCGCGATCGTGGCCGCGTTGGCCAATCTGTGACAGATCGTTTCGATGCGATCATTATTGGTGCTGGTCAGGCTGGCCCGCCGCTCGCGGGTCGGCTGACCGCTGCCGGGCAGCGCGTCGCGATAGTCGAACGCAAACTGTTCGGCGGCACTTGTGTCAACACGGGCTGTATTCCGACCAAGACCCTGGTGGCCAGCGCGTACGCCGCGCAGCTGGCCCGTCGCACCGCGGAATACGGAATCGGGACCGGACCGGTCAGCGTGGACATGGCGAAAGTCAAAGCACGCAAAGACAAGATCATGCTCGATGACCGCAAGGGTGTCGAGGATTGGTTAGACGGGATGGACGGCTGCACCGTCTATCGCGGTCACGCCCGTTTCGAGGATCCACACACGCTGCGTGTCGGCGAGCACGTCCTGCATGCTGACCGGATCTTCCTCAACGTCGGAGGCCGTGCGGTGGTGCCGGATATCCCGGGACTCTCCGATGTCGAGTTCCTCACCAACGTCTCGATCCTCGAACTCGACACGCTGCCATCCCACCTGGTCATCGTCGGCGGCAGCTACATCGCACTGGAGTTCGCGCAGATGTACCGCCGCTTCGGGGCCCGGGTGACGGTCGTGGAGAGGGGCCTGCGGCTGGCGTCCCGCGAAGACGAGGATGTCTCGGCCACCATCAAGGAGATCCTCGAGGCCGAAGGGATTGATATCGTCGTCGGTGCCGACGACGTCCGGATCAGCAAGCGCGACAGTAGTTCTGGAGGCTTCGAGCTCACGCCGGGCGCAGGTGCCGCCCCGATCCAGGGGAGTCATCTGCTGCTGGCGGTGGGGCGGCGACCCAACACCGACGACCTGGATCTAGACGCGGCCGGTGTGCAGACCGACGCCCGCGGCTACATCGTGGTCGACAACCAGCTGAAGACGAACGTCGATCACATTTGGGCGATGGGCGATTGCAACGGCAAGGGCGCGTTCACCCACACCTCGTACAACGACTTCGAGATCGTTGCTGCCAATCTGCTCGACGACGACCCGCGCAGGGTGAGCGATCGCATAACCACCTATGCGCTCTACATTGACCCGCCGCTGGGGCGTGCCGGGATGACGGTCGACCAGGTCCGCGCGTCGGGACGCAAGGCGTTGGTCGGCAAGCGGCCAATGACCAGGGTTGGCAGAGCGGTGGAAAAGGGTGAGACGCAAGGCTTTATGAAAGTGGTGGTCGACGCCGATACCGACGAAATTCTGGGAGCGGCCGTCTTTGGAGTGGGCGGCGACGAGGCCATTCACTGCATTCTGGATATCATGTCCGCCAAAGCCCCGTACACCACGCTGTCGCGGACGATGCACATCCATCCCACCGTCTGCGAGCTCATTCCCACGATGTTGCAAGAGATGTCGCCGCTGACTTCTGATGCTCTGCGGGCGTAACGTCGCGGCGAAATATCGTCACCAGATTCGCCATGGCGTTACACTGGCGAATCCGACGTGGTCAGGCAGCTGGCTCGCTCGGGTGCGAAACAGGTTCCGCTGGTGTGTGATTCGGCCACCCGGGGTAGGGCGGCGGCGTCCCGCCGAAAGCCGGACAGTGTTCCTGATGAGGGCACCACTGGCACAACCGCGACGGGCTGGGACGGAAATCGCCTGTTTCACCTGCGGATTGGATGGCACGCCAGATGGCGATAAGCGTTTTCTCGAAGCGCAGCAGCTCGTCACGGTCCGGTGAATAGTCCAGCACCTGTCCGTCGGCCAGGTAGATGAGCCGCAGCCGGGCGGGCAACACACCGCGCGAACGAAGCAGCGCCACCGCGTAGAACTTCATTTGAAACATCGCCTTGAATTCGGCCAGTGCTCGCGCTGCCCGCGGCGCCTTGCCGGTCTTGTAGTCGACCACCCGCAGCTCGCCGGTAGCGGCGACGTCGATCCGGTCGATAAAGCCACGCAACAGCGTCCCGTCGGCGAGTTCGACCTCCACGCGCTGCTCGCAGCCTTGCGGGTCGAATCGGGTCGGGTCTTCGAGTCGGTAGTAGCCCGAGAGCAAGGCGCGGGCCTCCTCCAGCAGTTGGGTGCGCTGATCGGGCTCCAGGTCGTCGGCCAAGCCGGGCTCGGCGGCCAGCACCCGGTCCCATGCGGGCTCCACCAGCGATCGCGCCGTGTCTGGGCCGCGCTGCAGCGCGGGCAACCCGTAGAGCTGCTCCAGCGCGGCGTGCACCACCGACCCCCGCAGCTGTGCCCTCGACGGTGCCTCGGGTAAGCGATCGATAGCCCGGAATCGGTACAGCAGCGGGCACTGCTTGAAGTCCGCCGCGCGCGACGGTGACAGCGCAGGCCGGTACTTGGGTCTATCCGGCGCCTCACTCGTGCCCAGGGCCATGTCCGCAGCCTAGGACGGGTTGCCGACAACCCCGAGCACCAGTTCCGGCGAGTCGGCTGGCACGCTGGACGGCGTGTCAGCAACCGGCCCGTTCGTCGCTGGTGAACGCGTCCAGCTCACCGACGCAAAGGGCCGCCACTACACGATGACGCTCACACCTGGCAGCGAGTTCCACACTCATCGCGGCGCGATCGCACATGATGCGCTCATCGGTCTGGAACAGGGCAGCGTGGTCAAATCCAGCAACGGCGCTCTCTTCTTGGTGCTGCGCCCGCTGCTGGTCGACTACGTGATGTCGATGCCGCGTGGACCGCAGGTGATTTACCCGAAGGACGCCGCTCAGATCGTGCACGAGGGCGATATCTTTCCGGGCGCTCGTGTGCTGGAGGCCGGAGCCGGATCCGGAGCGCTGACCTGCTCGTTGTTGCGTGCGGTCGGAGCGGAAGGGCAAGTGACCTCCTACGAGCATCGCGCAGACCATGCCGAACACGCCCGTCGTAATGTCGGGGTTTTTTACGGCCGGCTGCCGGCCAACTGGCAATTGATCGTGAGCGATCTCGCCCACTCCGACCTGCCCGACGGTTCGTTCGACCGGGCTGTGCTGGACATGCTCGCGCCATGGGAGGTGCTGGACGCGGTATCGCGGCTCGTGATCGCCGGCGGTGTGCTGATCATTTACGTGGCCACCGTTACCCAGCTGTCGAAGGTGGTGGAGGCGCTGCGGGCTCAGCAATGCTGGACCGAACCGCGGGCATGGGAGACGCTGCAGCGGGGCTGGAACGTCGTCGGCCTGGCCGTTCGTCCGCAGCATTCGATGCGTGGGCATACCGCGTTCCTGGTAGCGGCCCGCCGGCTCGCGTCTGGCGCGGTCGCCCCGGCGCCGTTGGGTCGCAAGCGCGAGGGGCGCGTCGGCTAGATGACTGGCGGTCAGTCGTCGCTGCGGTGCAGGCCTCGCCGCGCGGACAGCAGCTCGAACTCGAGGTGTGCGGCCACCAGGCGTTCGGCCGCATCCAGGACATCGACGGCATGGCTACGGTCCCCGGACACCAGGGCCACACCGATGCCGGCTCGCCGGTACAGATCCTGGGAACCTGTCTCGGCGGCCGACACACTGAACTTGCGCTGCAGCTCAGCGACTACGGGGCGGATCACCGATCGCTTCTGTTTGAGTGATTGCACGTCGCCAAGCAATATGTCGAACTCGAGCCAGCCAATCCACATCCCGCAGGTCAGCCGGAAGGAGTTGTTGTCGGGGCTGGTGCCGGGGCCGGAGCCGGGGCTGGTTCAGGCGCTGGTGGCGGGGACGGAGCTGGGCTTGGAGGTGGACTTGAAGCAGGCGGAGTTGGCTCCGCGGAGTTGCCCAGGGCCAACAACATTTCCGCGGTTCGCCGGGACAACTGCCAGCCTCCTTGGTAGGGCGCGAACTCCATCGGGAACGTGAACCCGCCGTTACTCGTGCCGGCGGTGTTAACGCTGACGGTGGCCGCCACGTCCGATGGGTTCTTGTCCGACCATGCGATGTCGTTCGCCGCGAAGGTCATAGGCAGGTAACCGTTGTCCCGCAACGCGTTGGTGAACTTGTCCAGGGTGGCAGCGCTTTCCGGTGTAGTGCCTTCGACGAGGTTCAGCTTGTTGACGCCGGGGACGTTCGGGTCGGCGAGTCGGTTCAGCACGTCGGTGAGGGCTTCGGGCGGGGGCAGGGCAGCAGTCGGGGTAACCGCGACTGGACTGGATGAGGCAGGCAGTGTTGATGAGGCAGGCGAAGTCTTCGACTCGGTCGTCGAACATCCCGAGAGCCCGAGTGCTGCCAGAACGGCGGTACTCAACGCTACGGCGAGTCGTCGGCGCATCCAGCTAATCGCCCACGCCGCCTTTTCGTGCGCGGAAAACGACAGGCGGCGCGGTCCGGGCGGCAAATGCAGTCGAAGTCACATCAGACGGAATCGAAGTCGCACCGGCTATAGCCGGACTAGCGATGGTGACGCCCGTGGCGAGGCATTTTCCGGTCACGCCTGCCCTTTCGATCGGCTCGACTCAAAGCGACGTTAGCAGCGTGATCACGATCTTAACTTTTCGACGGCATTTAGTTCCGCACATGAAGCGCCAATCGCCGGTAGCGTTGAAGTATCCGCCGCACCAATTCCTGGTGTGGGAAAGGAGCGCAACATGGCTGACTCAGAGCGTTCTGAAGCATTCGGTACCGGTCGTGAAACAAGCCTGTCCAGCGGCGATGCGGCCGAATTGGAAGAACTACGGCGTGAGGCATCGGTGCTGCGCGAACAACTCGAGCTTGCGGCTGGGGCGCACGGGAGCGCTCGCTCAGCGCGCGATGTGCACCAGCTCGAAGCACGAATCGACTCGCTTGCGGCCCGCAATTCGAAATTAATGGAAACTCTCAAAGAAGCCCGGCAGCAACTGTTGGCGCTTCGCGAGGAAGTCGACCGGCTCGGGCAGCCGCCCAGCGGCTACGGAGTTCTGCTGTCCGCGCACGAGGACGAAACTGTCGACGTGTTCACGTCGGGTCGCAAGATGCGGCTGACATGCTCGCCGAACATCGACATCCCATCCCTGCGGAAGGGGCAAACGGTCCGGCTCAACGAAGCCCTGACCGTCGTCGAAGCCGGCAGGTTCGAATCGGTTGGCGAGATATCCACTTTGCGTGAGGTCCTGGCCGACGGTCACCGGGCACTGGTCGTCGGCCACGCCGACGAGGAACGCATCGTTTGGCTCGCTGAGCCGCTGGTGGCCGAGGATCTGCCGGATTCCATCCCTGACGATGCCAACGACGACACCAGGCCGCGCAAGCTGCGCCCTGGCGACTCGCTGCTGGTCGACACCAAAGCCGGGTACGCCTTCGAGCGGATTCCAAAGGCCGAGGTCGAAGACCTGGTGCTGGAAGAGGTGCCCGATGTCAGCTACCAGGACATCGGCGGCCTGACTCGCCAGATCGAGCAGATCCGCGACGCGGTGGAGCTGCCGTTCCTGCACAAGGAGCTGTACAAGGAGTACTCGCTGCGGCCGCCCAAGGGTGTGCTGCTGTACGGCCCGCCCGGCTGCGGTAAGACATTGATCGCCAAGGCGGTGGCCAACTCGCTGGCCAAGAAGATGGCCGAGGTGCGCGGCGACGACGCGCGCGAGGCCAAGTCGTACTTCTTGAACATCAAAGGCCCCGAGCTGCTGAACAAGTTCGTCGGTGAGACCGAACGTCACATCCGGCTGATCTTCCAGCGGGCCCGCGAGAAGGCGTCGGAAGGAACGCCGGTGATCGTGTTCTTCGACGAGATGGACTCGATCTTCCGCACCCGCGGCACCGGGGTCTCCTCAGATGTCGAGACGACCGTGGTTCCGCAGCTGCTCAGCGAGATCGACGGGGTGGAAGGGCTCGAGAACGTCATCGTGATTGGTGCCTCCAACCGCGAGGACCGACGTGAAGATCAAGATCGAGCGGCCCGACGCCGAAGCGGCACAAGACATCTTCTCGAAGTACCTGACCGAGCTGCTGCCGGTGCACGCCGACGACCTCACCGAGTTCGACGGTGACCGTACGGCATGCATCGAGGCGATGATCGAAAAGGTCGTCGACCGGATGTACGCCGAGATCGACGACAACCGGTTCCTGGAAGTCACTTACGCCAACGGTGACAAGGAAGTCATGTACTTCAAGGACTTCAACTCCGGGGCGATGATCCAGAACGTCGTCGACCGGGCGAAGAAGAACGCCATCAAAGCGGTGCTCGAGACGGGCCAACGGGGGCTGCGGATTCAGCATCTGCTCGACTCGATCGTCGACGAGTTCGCCGAGAACGAGGACCTGCCCAACACCACCAACCCCGATGACTGGGCGCGGATCTCGGGCAAGAAGGGTGAGCGGATCGTTTACATCCGCACCCTGGTCACCGGCAAGTCGTCGAGCGCATCGCGAGCCATCGACACCGAATCGAACCTGGGCCAGTACCTGTAGGGCCGGCTGAAGTCAGTCGGTCTCCCGCGAGTAGCTGTTGGTCAGATTGTCCTGCAGGACGTGGGCTGGCACCGTCCTGGTGTCCACCCGCAGCGTGTCGGCGAGCACTCGCGGCTGGTAGGTCCATCCCTCCGGCAGGTCGAGCCGGCTGGCGAGTCCGGGCAGGTCAGCCCGGGACAGGTTGGGGTCTGCGACCTGGCTCCAGGTCTGCATCACCCAGCGCTGCCCGTCGGGATCGATGAGTTCGTAGACCTCCTGGCCGGCGTCGAAGACGAAGACCGTATGGCGGCTCACTTCGTTGACGGTGTAGGGGGCGGGGTTCATCGACGACAGCTGCACCGTGGCCTGCTGGATCATCTCGATGCCACCGAAAGTCTTCGTCACCTGCGGGCCCTGAGGCTCCTTTTCGATGTCGTTCATCAGCCAGTACCGCGGACCGTTGAGCAACGCTGCGGCCGCACCGTTTTCGGTGGCGATGGCCTGCGCATCGAGTGCGGACCAAAGCTCGGCGGGACAGTCGTTCAACGGGAAGCTGTTGTAGACGGTGGCCTGCGGACCAGATTCTCCGACTTCCACGAGAAGCACTTCGCCGTAACGCTTTCCGGACAAGTCGGTCACTCGTTCACCTGCTTCACTTGTGGATTCGGGGCGGACACCAGTGTGAAATTAATCACTGCCGTCAGCGCCGTCAACATCACACGGCACCCGCGATAGCGCCGCGGTAGCGATTGCGTGCAATCAGGGTGGTGTTGAGGTCGTCGATCAGCGGGGCGAGGAATGTCGAGCGGTACCCAGCGTCGCCGGCCGCGCGGGCGCTGATGTACATGAACGTCAACGCACCGAGGAATAGGCAGATATGGATCAGCGAATCCGGCACCGGCAGCTTCCATCCCAGCACGGTGGCGGTGCTGGAGTACGGTGTGGGTCCATTCGTTGAGCAGCGCCGGAGTCAGCACGATCAGCCCGAGAACCAGGTAGATCGTGGACGTGACCACCGCCACGACCAGGATCTGCGCCAGTTGTGAGGCGGCAAGCACAAATACCACGTTGAGGCGTTCGGCCCTTTTCAACGGGGCGCACGTATGGGCATCTGGCATAGTCGCGAAGGGGGTATCGGCAAGCTGCTCGCTGTCTTTGGGTAACGCCGTTGTCGACTGCAGCGTCGGCCCGATCCATTCCCGGGTGGCGGAGACGACGAAGGCCGCGGCGATGGCGATCAGAAACGCCATTGCCAGCCCCAGGCGGTCTCCGGTGATCGTGGTGGCCATCAGCCAGACGTAGCCATTGAAGAACACGATCGCGGTGAGCAGCACAACCGGCAGAGCCCGGACGGCCAGCGCGCCGACCGTCGCAAGGTGCGACAACACCATGCGCACTGCCCACCCGAGCACCGAACCGAGGCCGCTCGCGGTCAAGAGCAGGATCGCGGCCACGACGATCGCTATCTGGGGCAGCTGGGCTACGCCGGCTTCGAAGACCACGACCACTGCTGCGATGGTCACCCCGATGATCGCTATGACGCTGCGTATCCGGCTGTTTGACAGCCGGGACACCAGCCAGGCGACCCCCACGATCAGTGGAGGAGCGAGCGCGATCAGCACCAGCAACGTCCATTCCGCAGCTGTTGGTTCGCCGTCGATATCCACGTCGTGGCCGCCGGTAATCAGGAACACGGGCACGGTCCAGCAGTGAAGTGCTGCCTAAGAAGCTATTACGGGTGCCGACCGTGGCCATAGCCCTCGCCACCGGGCCCGCCTGGTCAGCACCGACGGCAATCCGCACGCCAAGAACCAGCTTTCAGCCGCGGCACTCGCCGATGGTCGGCGTGCCGGCGGGTGGCGGAGCGGCAGGCTCATTACGGCTCACCCTAGACCTGATCGCCGCGACCACCTCGGCGATGTCGATCGATGCGCCGCCCCTGTGCGGCGTGCCCTTCCGGGCAGTCAGGCGCGGCAATTGTCGCGCGAGCGGCCTGACCTATCCCTTGCCGGGTTGCCCGGCAGAAGGGCAATTCCGCACGTCGCCTAGTCTTTAAGTTATGCAACGGATTATCGGGACGGAGGTCGAGTACGGCATTTCGTCGCCGTCGGACCCGACCGCCAACCCGATCCTGACATCGACGCAGGCGGTCTTGGCCTATGCGGCCGCCGCCGGCATTCAGCGCGCTAAGCGCACCCGTTGGGACTACGAGGTGGAATCGCCGTTGCGCGACGCCCGCGGATTCGACCTGAGCCGTTCGGCCGGCCCGCCACCGGTGGTGGACGCTGACGAGGTCGGCGCCGCCAACATGATTTTGACCAACGGGGCGCGCCTCTACGTCGACCATGCCCACCCGGAGTACTCGGCGCCCGAGTGCACCGACCCGCTGGACGCGGTGATCTGGGACAAGGCCGGCGAGCGCGTGATGGAGGCCGCCGCGCGGCACGTCGCCAGCGTGCCGGGAGCCGCGAAACTGCAGTTGTACAAGAACAACGTCGACGGCAAAGGCGCGTCGTACGGGACGCACGAGAACTACCTGATGTCGCGTCAGACGCCATTCTCGGCCATCATCGCGGGACTAACGCCGTTTTTGGTGTCCCGGCAGGTGGTCACCGGCTCCGGCCGGGTCGGTATCGGGCCCTCCGGTGACGAGCCCGGCTTCCAGCTGTCTCAGCGCTCCGATTACATCGAGGTCGAGGTCGGCCTGGAGACCACGCTCAAACGCGGCATCATCAATACCCGCGACGAACCGCACGCCGACGCCGACAGGTACCGCCGGCTGCACGTCATCATCGGCGATGCCAACCTCGCCGAGACGTCGACTTACCTGAAGCTGGGCACCACCGCGCTGGTGCTCGACCTGATCGAAGAAGGTCCAGCACATGGCATAGACCTGACCGACCTGACGTTGGCCCGGCCGGTGCACGCCGTCCATGCGGTCAGCCGTGATCCGTCGCTGCGGGTCGCTGTGGCCCTGGCCGACGGGCGCGAATTGACCGGCCTTGCGCTGCAACGGATCTACCTCGACCGGGTGGCGAAGCTGGTCGACAGCCGCGACCCCGACTCCCGTGCATCCCACGTCGTGGAAACCTGGGCACACGTGCTCGACCAGCTGGAGCGCGACCCGATGGACTGCGCTGAACTGTTGGACTGGCCGGCCAAGCTGCGATTGCTCGAGGGTTTCCGGCACCGGGAGAACCTGAGCTGGTCGGCGCCCCGGCTGCACCTCGTGGACCTGCAGTATTCCGATGTCCGGCTGGACAAGGGCCTGTACAACCGGCTGGTCGCACGGGGCTCGATGAAGCGTCTGGTCACCGAACACGACGTGCTCAGCGCCGTCGACAACCCGCCGACAGACACTCGTGCGTACTTCCGCGGCGAATGCCTGCGCAGGTTCGGGGCCGATATCGCCGCAGCCAGTTGGGACTCGGTGATTTTCGATCTGGGTGGCGACTCGCTGGTGCGAATCCCGACGCTGGAGCCGCTGCGGGGCAGTAAGGCGCACGTCGGAGCGCTACTGGACTCGGTAGACAGTGCCGTCGAACTGGTAGAACAACTGACTCGCTGAGCGATGTCCGGTTTCAGCGCGTCGAACACATAGCCCACGTCAACGGTAGGGTAGAGACAATACCGGCGGGCGTATGACGCGGCCGATAACGAAGCAGGAGGCGGCGATGGCTCAGGAACAGACCAAGGGTGGCGGTGGCGGCGGCGAGGAAGACGACCTCGGCGACCTCACGGCCGCGGGCCAAGAGCGTCGCGACAAGCTGGCCGAGGAGACTGACGATCTGCTCGACGAGATCGATGACGTCCTTGAGGAGAACGCCGAGGACTTCGTCCGCGCGTACGTCCAAAAGGGCGGACAGTGACCTGGCCGTTCTCTGATCGCCTAGCCACTAGTTCGGCATTTCCCGGAGCCCCCGCTGTAGATCTGTCCTCGTTTGCTGACTTCCTGCGCCGCCAGGCGCCGGAGTTGCTACCAGCAAACTTCGGCGGCGGTGCCCCTCCCAGCGGCGCCGGCGGGCAGCTACCGCACGGAACCACCATCGTCGCATTGAAATACCCCGGCGGCGTCCTTATCGCCGGCGACCGCCGTTCGACGCAGGGCAACATGATCGCCGGACGTGATGTGCGCAAGGTGTACATCACCGATGACTACACCGCCACCGGCATCGCCGGCACCGCCGCGATCGCTGTTGAGTTCGCGCGGCTGTACGCGGTCGAACTCGAACACTACGAGAAGCTTGAAGGCGTGCCGCTCACGTTTGCCGGCAAGGTCAACCGGCTCGCGATCATGGTGCGCGGCAACCTTGGCGCAGCGATGCAGGGGCTAGTGGCTCTGCCGCTGCTGGCGGGCTACGACACCCGAGCGTCCGACCCGGAGGGCGCCGGCCGAATCGTTTCGTTCGACGCGGCCGGCGGCTGGAACATCGAGGAAGAGGGCTACCAGTCGGTGGGGTCGGGATCGATCTTCGCCAAGTCGTCGATCAAGAAGTTGTACTCGCAAGTCACCGGCGTTGATTCGGCGCTGCGGGTAGCTGTGGAGGCGCTCTACGACGCCGCCGACGACGATTCTGCTACCGGCGGACCGGATCTGGTCCGCGGGATTTACCCCACGGCGGTCACCATTGGTGCGGAGGGGGCGGCCGATGTGCCGGAGCGCCGCATCGCCGAACTGGCTCGGGAGGTCATCGAAAGCCGCTCACGGGCCGACACTTTCGGCTCCGATGGTGAGCCGCGGGGTGAGCAGTGAGTTTCCCGTATTTCATTTCGCCTGAGCAGGCGATGCGCGAGCGCAGCGAGCTCGCGCGCAAGGGCATCGCGCGGGGCCGCAGTGTGGTGGCCCTGGCCTACGCGGGTGGGGTGCTATTTGTCGCGGAGAATCCGTCGCGGTCGCTGCAGAAGCTCAGCGAAATCTACGATCGCGTGGGTTTTGCGGCCGCGGGCAAGTTCAACGAGTTCGACAATCTGCGTCGCGCCGGGATCCAGTTCGCCGACACCCGCGGCTACGCCTACGATCGCCGCGACGTCACCGGCCGGCAGCTGGCCAACGTCTACGCCCAGGCGCTGGGCAGCATCTTCACCGAGCAGGCCAAACCGTACGAGGTCGAGTTGTGCGTCGCCGAGGTCGCGCACTACGGCGAGACGAAACCGCCTGAGATGTATCGGATCACCTACGACGGGTCGATCGTCGACGAGCCGCATTTCGTGGTCATGGGCGGCACCACTGAGCCGATCGCCACCGCGCTCAAGGAGTCTTACGCCGAGAACGCCGACCTGTCTGATGCATTGCGGATTGCGGTGCAGGCGCTGCGGGCGGGCAGCGCCGACGCGGCAGGCACCGACCAGTCCGCCCTCGGGGCGGCCAGCCTCGAGGCGGCCATCCTGGATGCTAGCCGGCCGCGGCGGGCGTTTCGCCGCCTCAGCCGCGCCACACTGGAGACCCTGGTGCAGGAACTGGATTCTCCGGATTCTGGCGATTCCGATTCCGACGGCGAATCGTCGGACTAAGGCGCGGCTGCTTTCCTGCTGATCGGGGTTGTCGGGGCTGTCGGGGCTGGCTCCTTGGGTAGCCTGTCGACGGTGCCTTGAGGGTCCCGCCTGCAGTCTTCGTGGGTTCCGTATCGCCG
>JBEKNM010000100.1:0-10560 GCA_049522835.1 Mycobacterium sp. | reverse complement strand
CGGCCGGATTCACTGTCGTCGTTGTAGGCGGCACCGTGGCACCACTATTCACGTTGCTGGGCGCCTTATGGCTGCTGGTGACGACCGAGTTTCCCGGCAATCGACAGCAGCGTGGGGTGGCTTACCTCGGCATGGCCCTCAACATGAGTCTTCTGATCACAATCGGCACCGTGTTCGCTCCCATTGCCTGGCTCGCGGTGACGTTCATGTTTTTCCTCGGTGTGGCGGTGACACTGGCCGGTGTGGCCAGCGCGACGATGTCCGCCGGTCAACGCGCGATCCTGTTGTCGTACGTCTGGCCGGTCTGCACACCGGTCGGGCCAATCAGCGAGCGGCTGCTGGGTTGGCTGATCGCCGTCGTGATATGCGTGCCGGCGGCGTTGTTCTTCCTTCCTCCGCGGCACTACGACGAACTGCGCCGTCACGTCGGACGGGTGTGCGCGGCGCTGGCCGACCGGATCGAGGGCATCGGCTCGGCCGCGGACGTGACCGCGGCAATGGACGAGCTGCGGGCCAACTTCCTGGCTGCCAGCTACCGGCCGGTCGGACTTAGCGCCGGCAGCCGGGCACTGGTACGCGTCGTCGACTTTCTCCAACTCGTCGCCGATCTCGTAGACGACCACACCGGGGCGACGTTGGGGCCGGTGAAACCGCCTGCCATCCAAGTCTTGCGGTGCTGCGCTCGCTTGCTCGATGCATCGCAAGTAGCCCATCGCGCCGCGAATCGCGCCGCTCTCGACCAGACACTTCCCCGATTGCGGTCGCTGGCACGTGACCGTTACCGCGACGACGTGCTACTGATCCTCAGCGCTGCGGACGACGCGGCGGCGGTTGCGACCGGACGGCAGCTGCTGGCTTGCCGAGTAATCGCGACAACCATCGGATTGACGGGCAGGGTCATCGCCGCAGCCGCCGCGGCCGATGCCCGACCGGTGTGGGCACGGGCGCTCGGCCTACAACTCCCACCCACCGGCTTCGCCGACCGGCTGTCGCCGGAGACCGTTGCCGGGACCACGGTTGTCACCGCGTTTCTGGCCGCCCGTTCGGTGGCCGCACATAACGGCCTCCGCACCGGCGTCGGGTTGGCTCTGGCCGTCGCCGTCACCCATCTGCATCTGGTCGAGCATGGCTTCTGGGTCGTGGTGGGAACGATGGTGGTGCTCAGCAGCAGTGCGCTCAGCACCAGAACCAGGGTTCTTCAGGCTGTGGTGGGTACTACGTTGGGCATCATCCTCGGCGGGGTGCTCCTTGGCGCTGTCGGTGTACGACCAGCGGTGCTGTGGCTGCTGGTGCCGATCGTGGTCTTTCTGTCGACCTACCTGCCGCGTTTCGTTTCCTTCACTATCTCTCAGGCCATGGCTGCGTTGAGTCTGTTGATCATCCTCAACCTCACGGCCCCTGCCGGCTGGCGCGTCGGTCTGCTGCGCATCGAAGACATCGCGATGGGCGCGGCCGTGGGTATGGGCGTTTCGCTGCTGCTATGGCCCAGGGGTGCCACGGCTGCGGTGTCGGCTGTGATCAGGGCCGCACTCGATGTCAATGTGCGCTATCTTCAGGCCGCCGTGCTACGTGTCACCCGTGGCCGTTCGGAGGAAAGCGATGCCAACCTCGCGGCCCTGAGCCACGACGCAGTGGTGGGTTGGCGACGAATCGATGATGCTGTACGCCATTATCTTTCGGAGACCGGCACCGGGGCCGACCTGCGGACCCCGGTGGTCAGGGCGGCCAACCGAGCCGCTTGGGTGCGCCTCGCGGCGGACATGATCGCCGACATCAGGACGCTGCCGCCACTCGGCACGTACCCATCCGCACGGGCTGTGTTAGAAGCACACATGGAATTCGTCACCAAACAGATCTCGGGATACAGCGACACGCCTAAGAAGCCGATCGCCAGGGAATTCGTGCGAGCGTTGCGCGCCGAGGCGACCGACGACGTCGAAGTGGTGGAGGCCGCGCAGCCGCTGGTTACGGTGGCCGCCAACCTCGGCCAGCTCGAGATGGTGTCACTTCCGGAATCAGAAAGCGCCGCTGCCGCAACGAGTTCGTTGATGGAATGATCCGGCGCGGCCGGCTGCTCCTGCTGCGGACGATCTGCGGAAGGACGGACAGCCGTGAGCGCATTACGAAAGCATCACCGCAGCTAGGCCACCACCCAGATCGCCTGGGCCGCCGGGCTCCCCAAATCCACGGTGGACTCGGAGCCGCTGGCTGACTCGATTGCCACCGAGATCATGCCGGCGAATTCGCGGCGGGTCAGCACCCGCAGCCGCGAGTCGAGATTGATCCCGACGCTGTCGAAATAGCGCAGCATCTCCGGGTCGGAGTCAGAGATACGGGCCACCGTCCCGGTGTCTCCGTCGCCGCACGCCCACAGCTGCCGCGCCGGCGGTGTAGGCACCTGCCCGTCGGTGGCCGGGATCGGGTCACCGTGTGGATCGCGCCGTGGGAACCCCAGCTTGGCGTCAATGCGGGCGACCAAGCGATCCGAAACGGCGTGTTCGAGCACCTCCGCCTCGTCATGGACCTCGTCCCACCCGTAACCGAGTTCGTTGACCAGGAAGGTCTCCAGCAGTCGGTGCCGGCGCACCATCGCCAGTGCCGCCCGCCGCCCTGCCTCGGTCAAGGTCACCGCGCCGTACTTCTCGTGGTCGACCAGGCCCTGCTCGGCGAGCTTGCGGATCGACTCGGAGGCCGTGCTGGCAGATACCCCGATCCGGTCGGCCAGCATCTTGGTGCTGACCTTTTCCCGCGACCATTCCTGGGCATTCCAGATCACCTTCAGGTAATCCTGGCCAACCGCCGTAAGACCGCCAGGCTCTTCGTCAGCCATCACAACCAGAAAGTTTAGGCATCTATCCCTGATAGGGCGCCTCGGCCGTCAACCTTGTCGGCCCGAGCATGCTGAAACGCCTGGAGCGGGCTCACGGGCGGTACTGGGCAAATCCGGATCTGCTATCCCCGTCAAGCCACGTCGCGCCGTAGGCTTGCGGTCGTGTTGCGGTGGCGGGGACAAGACGAGATCCCCACGGACTGGGGCAGATGCGTGCTGACCATCGGCGTGTTCGATGGCGTCCATCGCGGGCATGCTGAACTGATCGCGCACGCGGTGAAAGCCGGTCGCGCACGCAACGTGCCGAGCGTGGTGATGACCTTCGACCCGCATCCGATGGAGGTGGTCTACCCCGGCAGTCACCCGGCGCAGCTCACCACGCTGACCCGCCGCGCGGAGCTCGTCGAGGAGTTGGGCGCCGACGTGTTCCTGGTGATGCCGTTCACGACCGACTTCATGAAGCTCACGCCGGACCGCTACGTCCACGAACTGCTGGTGGAAAACCTGCATGTCATTGAAGTGGTGGTGGGTGAGAACTTCACCTTCGGCAAGAAAGCGGCGGGCAACGTCGCCACCCTGCGCCGCGCCGGCGAACGGTTCGGGTTTGCGGTGGAGTCGATGTCGCTTTTGTCCGAGCACCACAGCAACGAGACGGTGACGTTCTCCTCCACCTACATCCGGTCCTGCGTAGATGCCGGCGACGTGGTGGCGGCCACCGAGGCGCTGGGCCGTCCGCACCGCGTTGAGGGCGTGGTGGTCCGGGGTCACGGGCGTGGCGTCGAGTTGGGCTTTCCCACCGCGAACGTGGCGCCCCCGATGTATTCAGCCATCCCGGCCGACGGCGTGTATGGGGCCTGGTTCACCGTGCTCGGGCACGGACCGGTCACCGGCACCGTTGTCCCAGGTGAGCGGTATCAAGCCGCGGTGTCCGTGGGCACCAACCCGACTTTCTCCGGACGCACCCGCACAGTCGAAGCGTTCGTCCTCGACACCGCCGCCGACCTGTACGGGCAGCATGTGGCACTGGACTTCGTCGCACGCATCCGCGGACAGCTCAAGTTCGACTCGGTGCGCGATCTCGTCGCCGCGATGGCTAAGGACACCGACCGGGCTCGTTCCCTGCTCACAGACTGACGCCCAATCTGACGATTCGGGGCGTGCAGCGGGCGGCTGCTAAACTGCCGGACGACATCGGCGCGCGCTGCGGTTCGCGGTGGCCGCGCTGTGAAATCCATGATCGCGGACCAATTGATGGAGATATTTTCGTGGCGCTTACAGCCGAGCAGAAAAAAGAGATTCTAAGCAACTACGGCTTGCACGACACCGACACCGGATCCCCGGAGGCGCAGATCGCGCTACTGACCAAGCGGATCGCGGACCTGACCGAGCACCTCAAATTGCACAAGCATGACCACCACTCGCGGCGCGGGTTGTTGCTGCTGGTCGGGCGTCGGCGGCGGCTGATCAAGTATGTGTCCCAGATCGATGTGGAGCGTTACCGCTCTCTCATCGAGCGGCTGGGTCTACGTCGCTGATCCGAGCGCGAGGGGGCGCGAATCGAGGCGTGTTAGCAGCGCGGGTTCGCCCGTGTACAGTGGGAGCGTTCTGGGCCGGTTAGGTCCGAACAAAACGGTGCGGTTCGCGCAGATCCGCGCGTACCGTTCCAGCGTGTCGCGACGGGAGCAGCCCAGTCTGTATCGGGCGGTCTTCGGTAGTGGCTGCCGGGCTCTCCGGATCCGGGGCAGGCCGGCCGCTTCGATCGACGGCCGTAGCCGAATTCAGACTTTAAGCTCTCAGGGTGGCTCGCGGGTCCGTCGGGGCCGGTGAGTCGCCCCGGAACCCTCCGGGTTGCGCGTGACGACGCGAAAAAGCTGAATAACCCAGAGAGGCCGTACGGACGACGTTATGTCTGTAGCTGAAATTGAAGAGGGCGTCTTCGAGGCGACCGCCACTATCAACAACGGGAGCTTCGGCACCCGCACCATCCGTTTCGAGACCGGCCGGTTGGCCCAACAGGCCGCCGGCGCGGTGGTCGCTTATCTCGATGACGAGAACATGCTGCTCTCGGCGACCACCGCCAGCAAGAGCCCCAAGGACCACTTCGACTTCTTCCCGCTGACGGTCGATGTCGAGGAGCGGATGTATGCCGCCGGTCGCATCCCCGGTTCGTTCTTTCGTCGTGAAGGCCGCCCGTCCACCGACGCGATCCTGACCTGCCGGCTGATCGACCGCCCGTTGCGCCCGTCGTTCGTCGACGGTCTGCGTAACGAGATCCAGGTCGTGGTGACGATTCTGAGTCTGGATCCCAACGATCTGTACGACGTACTGGCGATCAACGCCGCGTCGGCGTCCACCCAGCTGAGCGGCCTGCCGTTCTCCGGCCCCGTCGGGGGAGTCCGGGTGGCGCTCATCGACGGCACCTGGGTTGCCTTTCCCACCGTTGAGCAGACGGAGCGCGCCGTCTTCGACATGGTGGTGGCCGGCCGGATCGTCGGCACTGATGATGAGGGCAGGCCTGACAGTGAACCCGAAATAGCCATCATGATGGTCGAGGCGGAGGCCACCGAAAACGTCATCGAACTCATCGATGGCGGTGCCCAGGCACCGACGGAAAGCGTTGTGGCCCAGGGCCTGGAGGCCGCCAAGCCGTTCATCGCCGCGCTGTGCACCGCGCAGCAGGAGCTTGCCGACGCCGCCGCCAAACCCACCGGCGAATACCCGGTGTTCCCGGACTACGGCGACGACGTGTTCTACGCGGTGTCCTCGGTGGCCACCGACGAGCTGGCCGCCGCCCTGACCATCAGCGGCAAGGCTGAACGCGATGAGCGCACCGACGTGCTCAAATCCCAGGTTCTCGAGCGGCTCGGCGACACCTACGAGGGCCGTGAAAAAGAGGTCAGCGCGGCGTTTCGTGCGCTGACCAAGAAGCTGGTTCGCCAGCGCATCCTCACCGACCATTTCCGCATCGACGGCCGGGGTATCACCGACATCCGCGCGTTGTCGGCCGAGGTCGCCGTGGTTCCACGCGCGCACGGCAGCGCGCTGTTCGAGCGCGGGGAAACCCAGATCCTGGGTGTGACCACGCTCGACATGGTCAAGATGGCTCAGCAGATTGACTCGCTCGGGCCGGAAACGTCCAAGCGGTATATGCACCACTACAACTTCCCGCCGTTCTCCACCGGTGAGACCGGCCGGGTCGGTTCGCCCAAGCGGCGTGAAATCGGGCACGGCGCGCTCGCCGAGCGGGCTCTGATACCGGTGCTGCCCAGCGTCGAAGAGTTCCCGTATGCCATCCGCCAGGTGTCCGAAGCGCTGAGCTCCAACGGCTCGACGTCCATGGGCTCGGTCTGCGCCTCCACGCTGGCGCTGCTCAACGCCGGAGTGCCGCTGAAGGCGCCGGTCGCCGGCATCGCGATGGGTCTGGTCTCCGACGACGTGCAGGTGGAGGGGGCGGCCGATGGTGTTGTGGAGCGCCGCTTCGTCACCCTGACTGATATCCTCGGCGCCGAAGACGCGTTCGGTGACATGGACTTCAAGTGCGCCGGCACCAAGGACTTCGTCACCGCTCTGCAACTGGACACCAAGCTCGACGGGATTCCGTCTCAGGTGCTCGCGGCCGCGCTGTCCCAGGCTAAAGATGCGCGCCTGACGATTCTCGAGGTGATGGCCGAGGCCATCGACAAGCCCGACGAGATGAGCCCGTACGCGCCGCGGGTGACCACCATCAAGGTGCCGGTGGACAAGATCGGTGAGGTCATCGGCCCGAAGGGCAAGATGATCAATTCCATCACCGAGGAGACCGGTGCGCAGATCTCCATCGAGGACGACGGCACCGTGTTCGTCGGTGCCACCGACGGGCCCTCGGCGCAGGCCGCGATCGACAAGATCAACGCCATCGCGAACCCGCAGCTGCCGACCGTAGGCGAGCGATTCCTCGGTACCGTGGTCAAGACAACGGATTTCGGCGCGTTCGTGTCGCTGCTGCCCGGGCGTGACGGTCTGGTGCACATATCCAAACTTGGCAGGGGCAAGCGCATCGCGAAGGTCGAGGATGTCGTACACGTGGGCGACAAGCTGCGGGTCGAAATCGCCGATATCGACAAACGGGGCAAGATCTCTTTGGTCCTCGTGGCAGAGGAAGACGCCACGGCGGCCCCAGTGGCCCCGGCGACCGTAGCCGATTCTCCTGCTGGTTCGTTGGCGGCCGCGCCAGCCGATGCCGCGACGGCCAGCAGCTGACCCTGCCGCGGCCGGGGCGCGCCCCGGCCGCGCGGGCGCCCTGCGGCGGGGCAAGCAGACTGCCGAGGCGCAACCTGAACACCAGGCTGAACCGTCTTCTGAGCTGCGCCGCACCACACTGCCGGGCGGTCTGCGGGTGGTCACCGAGTACCTGCCCGCGGTGCGTTCCGCGTCGGTCGGTGTCTGGGTCGGCGTCGGATCGCGGGATGAGGGTGCCACGGTGGCCGGCGCTGCGCACTTCCTGGAGCATTTGCTTTTCAAGTCGACACCGACCCGCACGGCGGTGGATATCGCGCAGGCAATGGACGCCGTCGGTGGGGAGCTGAACGCGTTCACCGCCAAGGAGCACACCTGCTACTACGCGCACGTGCTGGACAGCGATCTGGAGCTGGCCGTCGACCTGGTCGCCGATGTGGTGCTCAACGGTCGCTGCGCAGTCGAAGACGTCGAGCTGGAACGAGACGTCGTCCTCGAGGAGATCGCCATGCGCGACGACGATCCGGAGGACTCGCTGGGAGACATGTTCCTGGCCGCGCTTTTCGGCGACCACCCGGTGGGCCGGCCGGTGATCGGCACCACACAATCGGTGTCCGCGATGACGCGGGCTCAGCTGCACTCGTTTCATATGCGCCGCTACACGCCGGAACGGATGGTCGTCGCCGTGGCCGGCAATGTCGACCACGACCACGTGGTCGCGTTGGCGCGCGAGCACTTCGCGTCGCGTCTGGTCCGTGGGCGTCGGCCCGTCGCGCCGCGCAATGGTGCCGGACGGGTGAACGGCGGTCCCCGATTGTCGTTGGGCAACCGAGACGCCGAGCAGACCCACGTGTCATTGGGCGTACGCACGCCCGGCCGCAGCTGGGAGCATCGCTGGGCGCTGTCGGTGCTGCACACGGCGCTGGGCGGCGGCCTGAGCTCCCGGCTTTTCCAGGAGGTTCGCGAATCCCGCGGGCTGGCCTATTCGGTCTACTCCGCCGTGGACATCTTCGCAGACAGCGGCGCGCTGTCGGTATACGCGGCATGCCAGCCCGAGCGCTTCGCCGACGTCATGCGGGTGACCAGCCAGGTGCTCGAATCAGTGGCGCGCGACGGCATCACCGAAGCCGAATGCCGCATCGCCAAGGGCTCGTTACGTGGTGGGCTTGTTCTGGGCCTGGAGGATTCCAGCTCCCGGATGAGCCGCATCGGTCGCAGCGAATTGAACTACGGCAGGCACCGCAGCATCGAGCACAGCTTGCAGAAAATCGGCGAGGTCACCGTGGAGCAGGTCAATGCGGTGGCCCGCCGCCTGCTGACCAAGCGCTACGGCGCTGCGGTTCTCGGTCCGTATGCTTCGAAACGATCGCTCCCACAACAACTTCGGGCGATGGTAAATTAGCCCGATGGTGCTGGTTAGCTCGATGGTACTGGGCTTTTGGGATATCGCGGTGCCCATTGTGGGTGCGCCGATGGCTGGTGGCATTGGTAGCCCCGCGTTGGCGGCGGCGGTGTCCAACGCGGGCGGACTCGGGTTCATCCCCGCCGGGTATGTCAGCGCGGAGCGGTTGGCCGACGATATCGCCGCCGCACGTGCCGCTACCACCGGTCCGCTTGGCGTCAATCTGTTTGTACCCCAACCCAGTGTCGCCGACTGGGTACAGCTGGACTACTACGCGGACGAACTCGAAGAGTTTGCCGATCACTACCAGGTCGAGGTCGGTCGTCCCTATCACGGCGATGACGACGACTGGGAACGCAAGCTCGAGGTGGTGGCCGATGTACGCCCGGAGTTGGTGTCCTTCACTTTCGGCGTGCCTTCGCCGGACGTGATTCGGCGGTTGGGCGCACTCGGGTTGTTGGTGATGGTCACGGTGACGTCGGCCTACGAGGCCGGGGTGGCCGTCGCCGCCGGCGCGGACAGCCTCGTGGTCCAGGGCCCGGCGGCCGGCGGGCACCGCGGCACGTTCGCGCCGGACATGAACCCCGGCACCGAGTCGCTGCACGAGCTGCTCGCTCGGATCCGCAGCGCGCATGACGTCCCACTCATCGCAGCTGGTGGCCTGGGCACCGCCGAGGACGTGGCCGCCGTACTGAACAGGGGAGCGGTGGCCGCACAGGTCGGCACCGCGCTGCTGCTCAGCGACGAAGCCGACACCAACCCCGCGCATCGCACCGCCATGAAGAATCAACTCTTCAGCAACACTATCGTCACGCGTGCGTTCTCGGGCCGGTACGCGCGCGGTTTGGAGAACGAATTCATCCGTCTACTCGATGACGTGGCGCCGCTGGGCTATCCCGAGGTCAACCAGATGACGTTGCCGATACGGGAGGCGGCGGCCGCCGTGGAAGACCCGAACGGGATGACCCTTTGGGCAGGAACGTCGTTCCGGGAGGCGCGCCCCGGACCGGCCGCGGACATCGTCGCCGGCCTCGCGGCAGCCTATTAGCGCTGTGCCGGCTGCGTCAGCCACTCACCATGAGCGGAAGCGATACCACTCCAGCACCGCCAGTCACCACAATCACCCAACGGCCATCAAAAGGCAGGACTACCTCGATCCCGAAGAAAGCGAATCCGATTTCGGCACCAGCGGCGGCTTCTGGCAGCTCGTAGTCCAAGTGTAGCGGCTCATCACCCGTCGGAGGCCTGACCTCGACATCAATCCGGCGAACCGGATTATCCGTCTCAACCTGCGTCAACACCACAAGCAGAAGCCGGGCTGACCGGTCAGCATCGACCATATATCTGGACAGCACGCCGCCCGACACATTCAGTTTGTTATCCACCACCGCAGCCGCTTCGGCGAGGAAGGCTCCGGTAATCACCCCGCTGAACCTACAGCCTCGCAGGCCGTAGCCAGGCTTCAGGCCAGCACAGCCGCCGGTTCGATGTACGGCAAGCCCAAGTCGGTGGCCACCTGTTCAGACAGCAGTGCGCCATCGTGGGTTGAAAGACCGTGTGCGAGGGCGGGATCCGAACGGCATGCTGCGTGCCAGCCGTGATCGGCGAGCTTGAGCACATACGGCATCGTCGCATTGGTCAACGCGAAGGTCGATGTCTTGGGCACCGCACTGGGCATGTTTGCTACGCAGTAGAACAGCGTGTCGTGCACGGCGAATGTCGGGTCATCGTGCGTGGTCGGCCGCGAATCTTCGAAGCACCCGCCCTGGTCGATGGCGATATCGACCAACACCGCACCCGTTTTCATCTGTGCGACGACCGAATTCGAGATCAACCTGGGGGCTTTGGCGCCCGGCACCAGAACGGCCCCGATCACCAGGTCGGCACCTTTCACAGCGTCTTCGAGCTCGTACGCCGATGAGTAGCGGGTGCGGATGCCGACGCCGAACTCCGAGTCCAGCTCGCGGAGTCTGTTGATGTTGACGTCGAAGACGGTGACCGCCGCGCCCATCCCGCTGGCCACCCGGGCGGCGTTGTAGCCCGCGGTGCCGCCGCCGATCACCACGACGTCAGCGGGCTCGACGCCAGGCACCCCGCCCATCAGCACGCCGCG
>JBEKNM010000099.1:0-11395 GCA_049522835.1 Mycobacterium sp. | reverse complement strand
GAGGTGCTGAGTTCGGCGTCGCGAGACGGGCTGGTCTCCGCTGCGCACGACCTTTCCGAAGGCGGCCTCGCTCAGGCGATCGTGGAGTCGGCACTGGCAGGTGAAACCGGCTGCCGCATAATGCTTCCCGAGGATGCCAACCCGTTCGTAGCGCTGTTTTCCGAGTCGGCGGGCCGAGCGCTGGTCGCGGTGGCACGCACCGACGAGAGCCGATTCACTGCGATGTGCGAGGCGCGCGGGTTGCCGGTTACCCGTATCGGCGTCGTCGACCAGGATTCGGGCTCGATAGAGATTCAGGACCTGTTCACCGTTTCCCTGGCGGAATTGCGTGCGACCTCCGAGGCGGTGTTGCCGCGATTCTTCGGGTGAGCGGCTGCTTTTAATGCTCACACATGCTGATTAATCCAGATGCGGGACACTAGTTTTCGTCAGCTGCAGACGCTGTCTTTGGCGACCGCCCTGGTCGGGTGGAGCTTCGTCAGTCCGCGGCTACCGGCTGCGCGGCGGGTAGCAGTGCAGGCCGGGGTGGGCGGGTTGCTGGTGCTGGGGACCCGCTCGCCGCTGGGCCTGCGCCCGCCGCTGCTGTGGGCGGGATTGCGGCTGGGGTCAGCGGCTGGGGCGGTGGCAGCGACCGCGATCGCTGCGAGCACCTCGGTGCCGGCGGTGCGGCTGTCGATGTCTGGTCGCGAGCTGCCGGCCTCGGCGCCGGGCTGGCTGCTGGTGCGGATACCCGTCGGCACCGTCTGGGCCGAGGAGGTCACATTCCGCGCGGCGCTGGCCACCGTCGGTTCCGTTGCTTTCGGTAACTCCGGCGGACGGTTGCTGCAGGCCACTGCATTTGGGCTGTCTCACATCGCGGACGCGCGCGCGACGGGTGAACCACTGATGGGCACCGTGCTGGCCACCGGCATCGGCGGTTGGCTGTTCGGTTGGCTGGCCGACCGTTCCGGCAGCCTGGCGGCACCGATGCTGACGCACCTGGCCATCAACGAAGCCGGCGCAGCAGCCGCGCTGGCGGTACAGCGGCGTTTGACCCCCCGACGGTGGTGGAACATCTCACAACTGCGCGGAATTCGGCGGCAACGCGGGTAGGATTGTTTCATCTAAGTTAACCGGCCATGGAAGGGGTTGGCACCTCCGGTGCACAGACTCAGGGCCGCGGAGCACCCGCGGCCGGATTACGTTCTTCTACACATCAGCGATACCCATCTCATCGGGGGCGACGCCTCTCTCTACGGGGCGGTAAATGCCGATGGCCGGCTTGGCGAGCTGCTCGAGCAGCTGACACACTCCGGCCTGCGCCCCGACGCGATCATTTTCACCGGCGATTTGGCCGATACGGGCGAGCCGCAGGCATACCGAAAGCTTCGAGGCCTCGTTGAACCGTTCGCCGCCGAGCTGGATGCCGAGCTCGTCTGGGTGATGGGCAACCACGACAACCGGGCCGAATTACGCAGGCTGCTCCTGGACGAGGCGCCCTCGATGGCGCCGCTCGACCGCGTGCGCATGATCGACGGGCTACGGATCGTCACGCTGGACACGTCGGTTCCGGGACACCACTACGGCGAAATCACGGTGTCCCAGTTGGATTGGCTTGCCGAAGAACTGGCCGCCCCAGCACCGGACGGCACCATATTGGCGTTGCATCACCCACCGATTCCGAGTGTCTTGGACCTGGCCGTGACAGTTGAACTGCGCGACCAGGCTTCGCTTGGCCGGGTGCTCAAGGGCACCGATGTTCGTGCCATTTTGGCCGGGCACCTGCACTACTCGACAAACGCCACCTTCGTCGGAATTCCGGTGTCGGTCGCGTCGGCTACCTGCTACACCCAAGATCTAACCGTTGCCGCCGGGGGAACTCGCGGCAGAGACGGCGCCCAGGGGTGCAACCTGGTACACGTGTATCAGGACACCGTGGTGCACTCCGTAATTCCGCTTGGCAGCGGAAAAACTGTTGGCACCTTTGTCTCTCCCGAGCAGGCGCGACGCAAAATTACCGAAAGCGGCTTGTTTATCGAACCGTCTGCGCGGGATTCGCTATTTGCGCACCCTCCGATGGTGCTGTCCCCGTCGGGGGCGCAAGCTCCGGGGAATTGACGGCACTGACATCTGAGGCGACCTTCTCCCAGGGCGCCGGTATTGGGAAGTAGCGTTCCAGGAAATTGACGACCGTTTCGGCTCGCTCGGCGGCGGAGACTTCGGGAAAGCTGCTGTCGTTGAGGCAGAAGAAATCGTATCCGCGTCGCTTCCGCAACTCGGGAAGTAAGCCGAGGCCCTCGCGCGTGGTCGTGTTCACATACCGGACTTTGGCCTTTTCTTGCTGGACGGCACGTCCGGTCATGAGGGCGTAGTAGTGGTAGAACGAGTTCGTCACCGAGATATCGGTCCCGGACCGGAACGCACTGGCCTGGGTGCGGGCGAATTCCTCGGGGAATTCCCGCTCCATCTCGATCAGCACACTCTTGCGCAACGGGACGGCGGTGTGCTCGAGATGGCGGGTGATGACCTGTCCGAACCGCTCGAAGAGGAGCTGCCGGTTCACCCGGGCCGCGTTCTCGAAGCCACTGCGCGTCGGATCGTTGACACCGAGCCCGATCCGGGTTTTGGCTTCGATGAATCTTGTAACGCCGCCAGGGGAGAAGAACATGGTGGCCTTGAGCGGTCGACCGAAAAACATATCGTCGTTGGAATAGAGGAAATGCTCGCTCAGGCCGGGGATGTGGTGTAGCTGGCTTTCCACCGCGTGCGAGTTGTAGGTAGGCAACGCGGCCCTATCCGAGAAGTGCTCCTCGGCGGGAACAATGGTGATCATTGGATGGTCTGCCAACCATGGCGGCGGAACTGAATCCGTCGCGATGAAGATGCGACGGATCCATGGAGCAAACATGTTCACCGAACGCAAAGCGAATTTCAACTCGTCGATCTGGCGGATCCGCGCCTCGGCGTCGTCGCCTTCACCCACTACGACCTGCGACATTTGTGCCGCGCGTCGGGCCTGAAACTCGGGATCACTACCGTCGACCCAAGAGAACACCATATCGATGTCAAACGTCACCTCGCTGGCGTGCGGGGCGAACATCCCCTCGATGGTCGGCCACTTGTACCCGTAGAGCTTGACGGTTGCCGGCTTTAGTTCGTTGCGGGGCACCACGGTGCGAGTGAGAGAGTTTTCCACCGGGCAGCGGACCAAAGTCTCCTCGAACACCCAGAATTGTATTTCGACACCGAACTTCGGCCCGTACCGGAATCCTCCTGGTGCGATCCGCCGTCGATACAGCCGCACAATATGCGGGTCGACCAACCTGGAGAGATTGCCGTTGGCCACCAGCACGGGAGAAATCCCACGCTCATCAATAGTTTTGGCGTACATCGGTTCGTCCGCACATGCTGCCGTGAGTGCGCGCTCGACCGCGGGACGCAATTCGATATCGATCGCGAGAATTGGCAGGTTCTTGTGGCTGCGGATGAATAGATAAGGAATGGTGGCTCGGTTCAACACTTTTCGCAGAAAGACCAGGTCTTCGATCTGTGCCTCTTGCGGGGTAAGCCTGGACTCCAGGCGGGCAATCTCGCCCTGCCGAGTGACAATGATGGGGTCGAGGGTGCGCCGAGCGGGCTGAACGCCTTCGCGTGAAACGAACTTGACCATCGGAAACACCGCCTCAGGAACTCGCTGGGAAACCGCGAGAATCTCAGGCGTTCAGCGTCGAAGCATGAGACCCCCGCCAAAATGGGGTTTGTATGTATGGTGCCGGTAAGGCGACACCTCGTGCAAGGCAGCCGATTTAGCGATTCTCCGACACCTGACTGCAACCTGTCGGTAGCATGCGCGTCATATCGTGTTCGGTTGCGATCCGGTCGTGAGCATACCCGGTCTTGGTGGCCGGGGACGAGTCGTTCTCCGAGTCGTCGTCGCCGGTGTCGCCGGAGTCGCCGCAGCCGGCCAGTGATAGCGTCGCCGCGGTCAACGCGAACGCCACGAGCCGACGGGCGATGGGTACCGTACGGGTCCGTGAACCAGAGTCTGCGGGTGGCATGGCGTGTCCTTCTAGGGGTTGATGGTGTTATCGCCCAATTGGCGACCCCACTCGTATTCGACGACCAGGGGTGAACCGACGTCGAGGTGGTTGTACGGAGCGATGCTTGCGCCGTCATCCATCACGAGATACGGAGCCGGCCAGAGTTCTCGAGTGATCGTCTGCCAACAGCCCGGTCGCCCCCCGGGTCCACCGTTGGCGTTGGTCGGCGGCAGGTTCTCCGGGTAGATGTACGGGCCGGGCGCCCCTGCGACGGCCCCCGATGAGCGCGCCCACAGCGAGTAGCCGTTGTTCCCGAGGTCGGCGTAGACCTTGGGTGCGACGTCGTGGTAGTTGCGGAAGGTGCAGAAGATCTCAGGACTGTACTCGTCGAGCAGCTGGCTGGTGGGAGCCAGACCGGCGGCCCCCCGCGCCAGGCACGGCCCGCCACGCCCGAAGACATCCGCGTCGGCGTAGGTGTCGCCCAGGGCCGCCAACCGTTGAACGTCGTAGTGTGCCTGTGGCATTCGCGGGTTCACGTCATCGAGGACGCTATCGGCGTTGACGATCGCCGCGCCGAATTTGTCGCCCAACCCGGTCAGCGCCTCTGCGGCCGCGGTGAGCGTCAGGTTCACCTTGACCGGATCGACCTTCTCGGCGATCGAGGTCAGCGTCTCGAACAGAGTGTTGAATACAGTCGTCACCGATGTCGCGTCGATCACGGTGGACGGCGTGATCGATTGCCCCGCCGGGTTCTTCGGCGAGGTCGGGTTGACGTATTTCGGCGTCACATCCAGCACCAGCTTGGCGGCCGGCCTGCGCAACCAACTAGTTGTAACACCATGACCATCAGTGCCACCAGGGCCGATGGTCTTGTACGGTGGCCGCTTCCTGCGACGACCACGCCTCATGATTCTGAGACGCTAAGGTATGGCAGCCCGAGATAGCGCCGATCCGGCAAAGACCCGGCAGGTCGTGCTGGCCGTTGCGGACTGGTTGCGTGACGAAACTCGTCCGCCGCCCGACCGTGCCGCGCTCGGGACCGCGGTTCGGCTAACCGCGCGCACCCTTGCCGCACTGGCCCCCGGCGCCAGCGTCGAAGTGCGAATCCCGCCGTTTGCCGCGGTGCAGTGCATTTCCGGGCCCAGACATACCCGTGGCACGCCACCCAATGTCGTGGAGGCCGATCCGCGGACGTGGCTGCTGCTTGCCACCGGGCTGTTGGGACTGGCGGAGGCGACGGCCACCGGGGCGCTGACCTTGTCGGGCTCCCGGGCCGGTGAAATCGGGCATTGGCTGCCCCTGGTCTGCCTCTGATCGCTTTGAGCTGAATTAGCGACCTGAACTGCCGTTTCGGGCGATACTGTGGCGTTGCCCGCAGCCGACACGCGGGAAGGATTCGGTGGTGGGGCCGTCGTGGCCGTAGACTCCATTACGTCACCAACCGTTCCCCGGGGAGCCGCCAAATCGTGACCGTCCAGGAACCCGAGCAGGACCTGAACTCGCCCCGTGAAGAGTGCGGTGTATTCGGGGTCTGGGCCCCGGGCGAAGAAGTAGCCAAACTCACCTACTACGGACTGTATGCGCTGCAGCATCGCGGCCAGGAAGCCGCGGGGATCGCTGTCGCCGATGGGTCTCAGGTGCTGGTCTTCAAAGACCTTGGTCTGGTCAGCCAGGTGTTCGACGAGCAGACGCTGGCGGCAATGCACGGCCACGTCGCCATCGGGCACTGCCGTTACTCCACCACAGGCGACACCACCTGGGAAAACGCCCAGCCGGTGTTCCGCAACACCGCCGCCGGCACCGGAGTTGCATTGGGGCACAACGGAAATCTGGTCAACACCGCTGCCCTTGCCGCACGTGCCCGCGACGCGGGGTTGATTGGCAGGCGCTGCCCGGCTCCGGCGACAACCGACTCTGACATCCTGGGTGCGCTGCTGGCCCACGGCGCAGCCGATTCCACCCTGGAACAGGCGGCGCTGGAACTGCTGCCGACTGTGCGCGGCGCGTTCTGCCTGACGTTCATGGACGAAAACACGCTGTACGCATGCCGTGACCCGCACGGGGTGCGGCCGCTGTCGCTGGGACGGCTGGATCGCGGCTGGGTGGTGGCCTCAGAAACAGCCGCGCTGGACATCGTCGGCGCTTCCTTCGTCCGCGACATCGAACCGGGCGAATTGCTTGCTATCGACGCCGACGGGGTGCGCTCCACCCGGTTCGCCAACCCCACGCCCAAGGGCTGCGTCTTTGAATACGTCTACCTGGCACGCCCGGACAGCACGATCGCCGGCCGGTCCGTGCACGCCACCCGAGTGGACATCGGTCGTCGGCTGGCCCGTGAATGCCCGGTCGACGCCGACCTGGTGCTCGGCGTGCCGGAATCGGGCACCCCCGCCGCGGTGGGATACGCGCAGGAGTCCGGTATCCCCTATGGGCAGGGCCTGATGAAGAACGCCTACGTCGGGCGCACATTCATCCAGCCGTCGCAGACCATCCGCCAGCTCGGCATCCGCCTGAAGCTGAACCCTCTTAAAGAGGTGATCCGCGGCAAGCGGCTGATCGTCGTGGACGACTCGATCGTGCGGGGAAACACCCAGCGCGCATTGTTGCGAATGCTGCGCGAGGCGGGTGCGCTCGAAGTGCACGTGCGCATCGCTTCACCACCGGTGAAGTGGCCGTGCTTCTACGGTATCGACTTCCCGTCGCCGGCCGAGTTGATCGCCAACGCCGTCGAAGACGAGGAGGAGATGCTCGAGGCGGTACGGCATGCCATCGGGGCCGACACCCTGGGCTACATCTCCCTGCGGGGTATGGTCGCGGCTTCTGAGCAGCCGGCTTCGCGGCTTTGCACCGCCTGCTTCGACGGCAAGTATCCGATCGAGCTGCCCAGCGAGTCCGTGCTCGGTAAGAACGTCGTCGAGCACATGCTCGCCAATGCGGCGCGCGGCGCCGCGATGGGCGATCTCGCTGCCGATGAAGTTCCCGTTAGCCATTAAGCCGCCGGGCCCAAATTCCGTTGGATCCCGCGAGACGTGCGATACCGGTGGTGAGCGCCGCCCGGTAGCCTTTATCGCGATGACGGATCCCGGAAAAAGCCCCGGAGAAGACCCGGGCAGCCAGGGCATCAGCTACGCGTCGGCCGGAGTCGACATTGATGCCGGTGAGCGCGCCGTCGACCTGTACAAGCCGCTGGCAACAAGAGCCACCAGACCTGAGGTGCGCGGCGGGCTGGGCGGATTCGCCGGATTGTTCGCTCTGCGTGGCGACTACCGCGAACCGGTGCTGGCGGCCTCCACCGACGGGGTGGGCACCAAGCTGGCGGTCGCTCAGGCGATGGACAAGCACGACACCGTTGGCCTCGACTTGGTCGCAATGGTGGTCGACGATCTCGTGGTTTGCGGCGCCGAACCACTGTTCCTGCAGGACTACATCGCGGTCGGCCGCGCGGTGCCGGAACGACTGAGCGCCATCGTAGGCGGTATCGCCGAGGGGTGTGTGCGCGCGGGCTGCGCGCTGCTTGGCGGCGAGACCGCTGAACACCCAGGTTTGATGGAACCGGACCATTACGACATCTCGGCCACCGCCGTCGGCGTGGTCGAGGCCGACGATGTGCTGGGGCCCGACCGCGTCAAACCCGGCGACGTCATTATCGCGCTGGGCTCTTCCGGCCTGCATTCCAACGGATACTCACTGGCCCGCACAGTTCTGCTGGAGATCGACCGGATGAACTTGGCCGGTTATGTGGAGGAATTCGGCCGCACGCTGGGCGAGGAATTGCTGGAGCCCACCCTGATCTACGCCAAAGACTGCCTCGCGCTGACCGCCGAAACCCAGGTACGCACGTTCTGCCACGTCACCGGCGGCGGCCTGGCCGGCAACCTGCAACGCGTCATCCCGCACGGGCTGGTCGCCGAGGTCGACCGCGGCACCTGGACGCCCGCGCCGGTGTTCGCCATGATCGCCCAGCGCGGCCGAGTCGCGCGTGAAGAGATGGAAAAGACGTTCAACATGGGCGTCGGCATGATCGCCATCGTCGCGCCCGAAGACACCGACCGTGCCTTGGCCATATTGACCGCACGGCACCTGGACTGCTGGGTGCTGGGAACCGTCGGCAAAGGCGGCAAAGGCGGGCCGAGGGCCGAACTCGTCGGGCAACACCCGAGATTCTGAAACCGGGCCTCACCGGGATTAACACGATGCCGATGCGAAGCGCATCGGCATCGGGCAGCAGCAAATATTAGCGGCGCCAGTCGTCCTCGTCGACCCATGGTTCGTCGGCGCGGTCGCCGTCGAGTTGGTTGGAGTCGTCAGTAGCCGTTCCTGACAGCTCCTGCTGAAGCCGCTGGAAGTCGGTCTGAGGGGAGCTGTATTTAAGTTCTCGAGCAACCTTGGTCTGCTTTGCCTTAGCCCGGCCGCGGCCCATGGGGGAACCCCCTCGCGCAATAAACGGAGCGGCCTAACAAGTTAGGCGGCTCCGATCTCCTGGTGTTTTATCGTCCTGCCGATAGTTTACCGTGCCTCGTGACCGGGCGTCGGCCCCCCCGCGCCCGCTGTGGCGGAGTTCATCAGTAGTTCCCACGTCACCGCCCCCGTAACCGCTCGACGGCGCGCCGCCCCGCGCCGCCCTCGTCCGCAGGTGGCAGAGAATCGATCTCGATCACCGCAGCGACCGCGGCGTCGGGGCCGGTCGCCAGTTCGGTGTCGGCCGGCAGCCCACGCTTGAGTAGCGCCAGCGCCACCGGTCCCAGGTCCACGTGCTCGGCCACCGTTCCGAGGCGGCCGACGGCACGACCGCCGGCCAGCACCGCGTCACCTGTGGAGGGTCTGTCCACCGAGCCGTCGAGGTGCAACAACACCAGCATTCGGGGCGGTTTACCCAGGTTGTGTACCCGCGAGACGGTTTCTTGCCCGCGGTAGCAGCCCTTGTCCAGGTGGACGGCGCCCTCGCCGGGGCCACCGATCCAACCCACCTCGTGCGGGATGGTGCGCTCATCGGTGTCGACGCCGAGCCGCGGACGCAGCGCCGCCACCCGGTGGGCTTCGTAGGCCCACACCCCGGCCGACCGCACGCCAGCCCGCGCCAATCGGTTCTGCCAGACGGCCGACTCGCCACGCGGTACCAACAGGTCCAGCTCGATTTGCCCAGCAGGCGCGCCGGGCATCCGGCGCACAAAGCCACCACCGGCCACAGGAACCGCGGTCAGCTCGGCGGGTAGAGCGTCCAGCCCGAGCACGTTGAGCACAGCCTGGTCAGCCAGGCGGGGCCCCAGCAGCGACAACACCGCCGTATCGGCGGTCCCCGGGGTGACTTCAGACCAGAACACCATCTTGCGCAGGTAGCTCAACAGCGGCTCACCCCGCCAAGGTTCGGTATCGAGATACGTGGTGCCACCCAGCTCGGTTTGGATCCAGTGGTCCTCAACCCGGCCCTGACCGTCGAGGCTGAGATTTTGGGTGCTGGCGCCGTCGGGGAGTTGGCTGACGTGCTGAGTCGAGATGCTGTGCAGCCAGGTCTGCCGGTCGCCGCCGGTCAGGGTGAGCACAGCGCGCTGCGAGCGGTCCACTAGCACCGCATCGGTTTCAGCCGCCCGCTGCTCTCCCAGCGGATCGCCGTAATGCCAGATCTCGCCCGCATCGGGTCCGGAATCGGACGCAGGGACTGCAGTCATGTGCGCCGCTCCTTCTCATCGCTTCGCGCTGCATCGTCGCCGGCGCGGTTCACAGGTCAACTCTACGGATCCGGCGCGCGCCCGGTGGCTAGGCTTCTGCTCCATGGCTGGGCAGACGGGCGTCGTTGTCACGCTGGACGGCGAGATACATCCGCCGGGGACAGCACTGCTGCACGCCGACGACCTCGCTGCGGTTCGCGGCGACGGCGTCTTCGAGACGCTGTTGGTCCGCGAAGGTGGCGCCTGCCTGGTCGAGTCGCATCTGTATCGACTGAAGCAGTCGGCCAAATTGATGGACTTACCGGAACCGGACCTCCCGAATTGGCGGCGCGCGATTGAGGTGGCTACGCGGCAGTGGGCCGAAGGCACCGACGACGAAGGCGCGATGCGACTGATCTACAGCCGCGGCCGCGAGAGCGGCTCGGCGCCAACCGCCTATGTGATGGTCAACGCTGTGCCGGAACGAGTGGCCGCAGTTCGGCGCGACGGGTTGTCGGCGGTCACGCTGAACTGCGGGTTGCCGGCCACGGGTATCGACGCGATGCCGTGGCTGCTGGCCGGCGCCAAAACACTGTCTTACGCGGTCAACATGGCCGTCTTACGCCATGCAGCCCGGCAAGGCGCCGGTGACGCCATCTTCGTCAGCACGGACGGCTACATCCTGGAAGGCCCGCGTTCAACAGTGGTGATCGCCACCGATTCTGACCCAAGCGGCGGTAATCCGTGCCTGCTGACGCCGCCGCCGTGGTATCCGATCCTGCGCGGCACCACGCAGCAGGCTCTCTTCGAGGTGGCCCGAGCCCAGGGGTACGACTGCGACTATCGCGCGCTGCGGATCCCTACATGCCGCCCAAGGGATCTGGTTGGTGTCGAGCATGACTCTGGCCGCCCGCGTGCACACGCTCGACGGGCGGCGACTGTCCCGATCGCCATTGGCTGCAGAATTCGCCGAACTGGTCGGCGCCGCGATCGTCAGCGATCGCTGAGACAGCGAATTCTGTTGTCGGTTCGCGAAATGGCGGGTACGGTCGGCCGTACACAAGGAAGGAGGTGGTCTGCGAAATTGATAGCTTCATGGACATGTGAGGTGGCTGCGCGCTAGCTGCAATTGGCTCGGAAGAGAGCTAGCGATTCACGCGCGCTGGCGAATTCCCCGCAGCCA
Organism: Mycobacterium sp.; assembly: GCA_049522835.1. Classification (GTDB taxonomy): domain Bacteria; phylum Actinomycetota; class Actinomycetes; order Mycobacteriales; family Mycobacteriaceae; genus Mycobacterium. The sequence goes on along the minus strand of JBEKNM010000099.1, from coordinate 548 downwards.
CCCGGCCCCCGAGCTCCCGGTCAGTCCAACCAGGAACTTTGCTCGGGGGCCGCTCCATGTCGCGACGCGGTTCTGGCTGCGTTATTGCCCCACCTTGGCGGCTATCTGCCCCGCGATCTTGCCCGCTTGACCAGCCGCCACATCCGCGCCGCACACCAGGACGTCGATGACCACGCTGGATGCCGCGTGGAGCACATGGTGGCAGGTCCGGGTGCCTTCTGCTGGTTTTCTCTCCTGCGCAATCCTCGGCGCGGCCCCGTCCAGAGCCCCGAATGTCCATGCACTCGTCTTGTCATTGAAGGTCGTCGTGACCTGTTGCCCGGCACAAGCTTTCCACTTGTCCGCCGACGTTTGCACAAATGCGCTGGCTTTTTCGGCCGACGGAAAAGCCGCGACGGATTCGAATATCCGGTGGGCCGGATCTTCTCCGGCTGTCTGCACTGCCTGGCCCCTGACCTCGGTGTAGCCGCTGGGCTGGTACACCGCCTCCTCAATGGGCTCGTACGCGCCCAGGCAGTCCACGTTGGACAGTGTTTCCCTGAGGGTAC
>JBEKNM010000098.1:0-10728 GCA_049522835.1 Mycobacterium sp. | reverse complement strand
TCGGTGGCGGACTCGGCGAAGCTGTATCCGCGATGCGCGGGAACATCGAGGTCCCAGTATTCGCGGCTGTAGGTGCCGCCCGGCAGGCAGACGAGAAGAGCTTCGGCAGCGACGCCAGTGCCCGCCGGGTAGTAAGTCGCTGCCAACGACGCCTGTTCGCCGATCACCTCGCTGACGTCCAAGCGCAGCGGTTGTGCGGGAAGGGTCATTGTGCGTGCCTCTGGTGGGCGGACGTCACGTCGTCAGCGTGACACTTGGGCGAGATTTCGTAAAGGGACATATCTTGTGTAAATCCATACCAGGGAGGCGTCTTGAACTATCTGTTCCTGATCTGCGCGATCGTCGCGGAGGTGGTGGCAACCAGCTTGCTCAAAAGCACGGAAGGTTTCAGTCGGCTGTTGCCGACCGTGGCCTGTCTGGTCGGGTACGCCATCGCTTTCGCACTGCTCGCGCTGTCGATCTCGCGCGGTATGCAGACCGACGTCGCCTACGCGTTGTGGTCGGCGATCGGCACGGCCGCCATCGTGCTCATCGCGGTGCTGTTCCTCGGCTCGCCGGTGTCCGTGGCGAAGGTCGTCGGCGTCGGGCTGATCATCGCCGGCGTGCTCACGCTGAACTTGGCGGGCGCCCACTGACCTGAGTATCCACCGTCGTCCGCCCGGCTGTTCTTCCTCGTACAGCATCTTCCAAGAATTCGTAGAGGTTACGAAAAGAGGCTGTTCTCCGATACTCCTCACAGAGTCTGCGACAAACGTCTTGAAAAGGACAAACATGACCGGCGGCGGCATTGCGATGACAGCACGGATCTCGGGCGTTGCAGCGCTGGCGGCTGCACTGGGAATAGTCCCGGGCGCAGGGATGGGCACCGGCCAAGCCGCTCCCGGCACGCCCAACCCGCCCAGCAGAACAGCCACACTCTACGGCGACCCCGCAGCGGCCGCCCCGTTCTGGCACTACCAGGAATACGACGACGACTGTGTGGAAATGGCGGTCGCCGATGTGATCGGTGAGCTAAACCGTGACGCGCCCTCTGAGCGCGCCATCGTCAAGCTGGCCCAAACGATGCCCAGTACCGCCCACCATGGACCGATCTACGCCAAGCGCGGGAAACCCAGGGCCGGCACCGGCACGTATTTCGGAGATGAACCGGCGCTGCTTGCCCACTACGGCATCCACGCGGTGAACACCGACAAGGACAGCGCCAAAAAGACCGGTGTCCCGACCGGCATGAAGGCACTCGAGCAGGATCTGGCCGAGGGCCGCAAAATGATCGTCGGGGTCAACGCCGAACTCATCTGGCGCGAGCCCGTCGAAGACAAAACCTCAGACGGCGAACCCGAAGCCAATCACGCCCTGGTAGTGACCGGTGTCGACACTGCAGCCGGCATCGTGCACCTCAACGACAGTGGCAGCGAAGACGGCCGAGACGAGCAGGTTCCGATCGGCATCTTCACCCGATCGTGGGACACCAGTGACGACCAGATGACCGTCACCGCCTAAGCGGCGCTTAGCTTTCGATAATCCAAAGGTGTTGCGGGCCAATGGCGCGGCCCGCAACACCTTTCAGGTCAGTTTGAGATGTGACGCAGCTGGGCCGTCAGCATCCACCGCTGCTTCTCCAGTCCTTCGAGGACCGCGTGCAGGAGGTCGGCGCTGGTCGGGTCTTGCGCGTCCACCTCGTCGTGCACCGCGCGAATGACGTTGACGGCAGTCAGGATTCGCTCCGCGGTCACCGCGACGGCGCGATCAACGCTGATCTCCCCGGCAGGGAATGCTGCCAGCGTCGTGGTGTCGGCGACGGTGCGGGTGCGCCCGTCGGGAACCGCCTCCAGGGCGCGCATGCGCTCGGCGATCGTGTCCGCATGCTCGCGCACCATGTCGACTATCTCGTCGAGTTCGAGGTGGATCGAGCGGAAGTGCGCTCCGACCAGGTTCCAGTGCGCTTGCTTGGCCTGGTTTCCCAGCTCCAGCAGGTCCACTAGCACGGCCTGCAGGTCGGCGGTCAGAGTCGGCGAGGCGACGAACTCGTTGGTCGAGACCCCGCGGTCGATGGTGGTCATATTTATCTCCTTGATGTCGGCTTTACGTGGGCTACCCGGACAACACTAGTCGTTATTTTGATTTAGTCAATATAGATATCCGCTCGCTTTTATAGTTAGGTCATGCTAAGTTAAGTCCATGGGTTCGACAGAAGTTGCTCACTACAAGCAGGAGCTGCGCTCCGCTGCGCTGCGTGCGACGTCGGGTCGGCTGGCGGTGTTGCAGGCGTTGGAGTCTGCGCCGCATTCGTCTGCCGAGCAGGTATTCGCGCTGATCAGCGACGACCTTCCGGGCACGTCACCGCAAGCGGTGTACATGGTGCTCAATGACCTTGCGCGCGCCGGTTTGATCCGCAGGTTCGAGCCGGCCGGCTCGGCGGCGCTTTACGAGCGCCGAACCGGCGATAACCATCACCACCTGGTGTGCGAGTCGTGCGGTGCGGTGTGCGACGTGGACTGCGTAGTCGGTCAAGCCCCGTGCTTGACCCCCGACAACGATCAAGGCTTTGCGGTCCGCGAAGCCGAGGTCACGTTCTGGGGCCTGTGCACACGCTGTCAGGAATCCGGCGTTACGACGGGGCCGGCCCAACCAGTAGTTGCCGAATAACCGGGGCAGCCCAACGGCTGAGTTCCTCGCGGCTGAGACTGGCGATCGGTGGATTCACCAACACGTATCTCGTCGTGGCAAGCCCGATGACGAACGCACCCATCAACCCGATCCGCTGAATGGGATGGTCTGGGGTGGCGGAGATCAGTTTGGGCGCGACCTGCTCTGCGAAAACCCGGCGCAGCGCCTCGGCGGCGACCGGGCTCGTCATCGCGGCCCGTAACAGCGCCAAGAACGTCTCGTCCTCTTCCCACACCGCGAAGAACCGTGGCAGCAAGATGCCGGCCACCTCGTCTGGATCGACATTCGACAGGTCCGGCAATTCGATCGTGAAATCGGCTGCCGCGGCGAACAGGGCCTGTTTGGAGCCGAAGTAGCGGATCACCAGCGCCGCATCGACACCGACATCCGAAGCGACGACACGCAAAGTGGTCCGCTCGTATCCTTCGGCGCCAAAGCGGCGGCGTGCGGCCGACAGGATGTCGGCGCGCGTTTGGCTCGCATTGCGAGGCCGCGTCGCAGTCACACGGAAACTGTATGCCACCGGGCGTTGACTTCTGCCGAATCCTGAGGTTACGACGGTGCCGGGCCAACCAGTAGCTGCCGAAAGACCGGGGCCGCCCAGCGGCTGAGTTCTTCACGACTGAGGGTGGAAATCGGGTGATCGCCGAGGACGGATCTGGTCGCGGCGAGTCCGATCACGAACGCATCCGTCAACGCAATCCGCTGTTCGGCATGATCTGGGGTCGCGGCCTTCAATGTCGGCGCCACATGCGTCGCCAGCGTCTCGTTCAGGGTGTCTGCTGCAACCCGGCTCGTCATTGCCGCACGCAACAGCGCCAGGAACGAGTGGTCGTCCTCCCACACCGCGAAATACCGCGGCAACAGCATGTCGGCGATGAGGTCCGGGGCCGCGCCGGACAGGTCTGGCAGCTCAATCACGAATTCGGTCGCAGTTGCGAACAGGTCCTGCTTGCTACCGAAGTAACGGATCACCAGCGCTGCATCCACCCCGACATCCGCCGCGATAGCGCGCAGAGTGGTGCGTTCAAATCCTTCCGTCGCAAACCGGCGGCGTGCCGCCGAGAGGATGTCGGCGCGCGTCTGCGCGGCATCACGAGGCCTTCTTGTAGCCATCTCAAAACTCTATGTCAGCTCCTGTTGACTTCTGGAACCGGGCCGGCGTATGTTCTAAGTCACCGATTGTTGACAAAAGTCATCGACTGTTGAAATTTAGATCTTCGAGGACGGGTGGTCCCCATGGCACGACGCTTTAGCACCGCGACTCCTTGGACTGTGGTCGGCGAGACGACCCATCCCTCTCAAGGTGGTCTGCTGCACCGCATCGCAAGCCTGGCCATCGCCGCGCCAAGGCGAACCCTCGCGGTCGCAGCCCTGGTGATGGTGGCCGCCGGCATCTTCGGAATCCCAGTGGCCCAGAGCCTGTCGGCCGGCGGCTTCCAGGACCCCACCTCCGAATCAGCCCGGGCCGCAACGCTTCTCACTGACAAGTTCCGCCAGGGCGATATGCAGCTGCTGTTCGTCGTGACCGCACCCGACGGCGTTGCCGGCCCAGCGGCCCGCGCGGTCGGCACCGAGATCTCCGACCAGCTGAGCCGGTCAGCACATGTGACGAGCGTGACCTCGGCGTGGACCGCGCCGCCGGCGGCCGCGGCCTCGCTGGTCAGCAAGGATGGCAGGTCGGGGCTGATCGTCGCCGGTATCAGTGGCGGTGAAACCAACTCACAGAAGTACGCCGACGCGCTTTCGGAGCGGTTCGCGCGCGACCGCAACGGCGTCACCGTGCGGTCCGGCGGAGTCGCGATGGTCAATGCGCAGATCACCGAGCAAGCGCAGCGCGATGTTCTGGTGATGGAGGCGATCGCCATTCCGCTCAGTTTCATCGTGCTGGTCTGGGTGTTCGGCGGCTTGTTCACCGCCGCGTTGCCGATCGCCATTGGCGGAATGTCGATCCTGGGCTCGCTGGCGGTATTGCGCTTGATCGCGTTCACCACCGATGTGTCGATCTTTGCGCTGAACCTCACCACCGCGTTAGGTCTGGCCCTGGCGATTGACTACACGTTGCTGATCGTCAGCCGGTTCCGAGACGAGATGGCCGGCGGCGCAACCCGTGACGAGGCGCTGGTACACACCATGGCGTCTGCGGGCCGCACGGTGTTGTTCTCGGCCACGACGGTCGCGCTGTCGATGGCCGCAATGATCCTGTTCCCGATGCATTTCCTGAAGTCGTTCGGCTACGCGGGAATTGCCACGGTCGCCTTCACCGCGATTGCGGCGGTGGTGATGACACCCGCGGCCATCGTGCTACTCGGAGATCGATTGAACGCGTTGGATGTGCGCCAGCTGGTACGCCGGGTGCGCGGCCGGCCGGCGCCGGTCCACAGCCCCGTCGAGCAAGAGTTCTTCTACCGATCAACGAAGTTCATCATCCGCCGGGCGATTCCCATCGGATTAGCCGTAGTTGTGCTGCTGTTGCTGGTCGGTACGCCGTTCCTCGGGGTGCGATGGGGTTTTCCGGATGACCGGGTGCTGCCGGACTCCGCCTCGGCTCGCCAGGTCGGCGACCAGTTGCGAAGCGACTTCGCCAACGACTCAGCGACAGCAATCAGCGTCGTCATCCCCGACAGCAGCGGATTGTCATCCGACGAAATCGCACGATACGCAACAGATCTGTCGCGGGTGCCCGACGTATCGGCGGTCTCCTCCCCTGTTGGCACATTCGTGGGCGGGTCCTTGGCCGGACCGCCGTCGGCGGCGACCGGTCAGGCTCAGGGAAGTGCATTTCTTACCGTCCGGACCACGGCTCCGCTATTCTCCGCCGCTTCTGAGGCCCAGCTGCGCCGCCTGCACGAGGTCCCCGGTCCCGGCGGCAGGACGGCCGAACTCGGCGGGACCGCGCAGACCAATCGGGACAGCGTCAATGCGATCACATCACGCCTGCCGCTGGTGCTGGGCCTGATCGCTGTGGTCACGTTCGTATTGCTGTTCTTACTGACCGGCAGCGTAGTGATGCCACTGAAGGCCCTTGTACTGAATGTGCTTTCGCTGACAGCGGCGTTCGGTGCGATGGTATGGATCTTCCAGGACCACCATCTCGGCGGCCTCGGAACGACATCCACCGGGACACTGGTCGCCAACATGCCGGTGCTGCTGTTCTGCATCGCCTTCGGGTTGTCGATGGACTATGAAGTCTTCGTTGTTTCCCGGATCCGTGAATTCTGGCTCGCATCGGGACGTACTCGCGCCGACAACGACGAGAGTGTCGCGCTCGGTGTGGCTCGCACCGGTCGGGTGGTGACGGCGGCGGCGTTGGTGATGTCGATCTCGTTCGCAGCATTGATCGCCGCGCACGTGTCGTTCATGCGGATGTTCGGAGTAGGCCTGACGTTGGCCGTGGTTGCGGACGCCACGCTGGTGCGCACGGTGCTGTTACCGGCCTTCATGCCGGTGTTGGGCACCTGGTGCTGGTGGGCTCCCAAATGGCTGGCCCGGCTACACGCGCGTTTCGGCATCAGCGAGGGTGACACTCTTGTCAACCATTTGCCTGAACCACAACAGATTTCAGAAGCGGCAATGGCGCCGGCAGCGCAGGCAGCTTGAGAAAGGTGAGGAATATGAGGGGGCCCTTGAGCGGCAACAAATTTCGCGCCCAAAAAGCCGGCGGCGTCATAGCGGGTGTGCAAGGCGCACTGCCAGAGCACCGCTACGCCCAAAGCGAGATCACCGAAACGCTTGCCGCACTTCCGGCGTTCGAAGGTTACGGGGACGCGTTGCGGAAATTCCACGAGAGTTCCAAGGTCGACAGCCGCTACCTGGTATTGCCTCTCGAGGAGTACGCCTCGCTGATCGACTTCGGCGACGCGAACAAGATCTTCATCGAAAACGCGGTGGAGCTCGGGTGTGCTGCACTTGCCGGCGCGCTCGATGAGGCCGGGTTGCAGCCGCAGGATGTCGACGTGATCTTCTCGACGACTGTCACCGGTCTCGCGGTCCCCTCGCTGGAGGCACGCATCGCCACGCGGATGGGGATGCGCCCGGACATTCGACGCGTGCCGATGTTCGGCCTCGGCTGCGTCGCGGGTGCCGCCGGGGTAGGCAGACTCAACGACTACTTGCGCGGCGCTCCGGACGACGTCGCAGTCTTGCTGTCCGTGGAGCTGTGTTCGCTGACCTACCCGGCGGCCACGGCATCGCTGGCCTCGCTCGTCGGCACAGCACTGTTCGGCGACGGAGCCGCGGCGGTCGTTGCGGTCGGCAAACGCCGCGCAAAACAGATCGGTGCCACCGGACCCGAAATACTCGGATCGGTAAGTCACCTCTACCCCGACTCGCAGAACACGATGGGCTGGAACATCGGTTCCTCCGGATTCGGGCTCATCCTGTCTCCGGATGTGGCGGACGTGGTCGAGCGCTACCTGCCCGATGACGTGGCGAATTTCCTTGGCGCACACGGCCTGGACATCTCTGATGTCGGCGCCTGGGTTAGCCATCCCGGCGGCCCGAAGGTCATCGAGGCGATCGTCGGTTCACTCGGATTGCCCGAGAACGCACTAGAACTGACGTGGCGTTCGCTGAGCGAGGTCGGCAACCTCTCGTCCTCTTCGGTATTGCACGTGTTGCGCGACACGATCGCTAAGCGGCCCCCCAGCGGCAGTCCCGGGGTCATGATGGCGATGGGTCCCGGCTTCTGCTCCGAGCTCGTCATGCTGCGGTGGCGGTGATCTCGTCATGAGCTGGTATGTGCTGTTGATCGGCGCAGTCGCCGTGGAGCGACTCGCCGAGCTCATGGAGACCAAACGCAACCGCTCCTGGAGCCTGGCGCACGGCGGGATCGAGTTCGGTGCGCGACACTACCCGGCGATGACCGCACTTCACACGGGCCTGCTGGCGGGATGTCTGGTCGAGCCAATCACGTTGCACCGCAAGTTCGTCCCGACGCTGGGTTGGCCGATGCTCGCGATTGTGCTTGCCGCGCAAGCGCTGCGCTGGTGGAGCATCGCCACATTAAACCGCCAGTGGAACACCCGCGTTATCGTCATTCCCGGCGCGGCCCGAATCAATGGCGGTCCGTACCGTTTTGTGCCCCACCCGAATTACGTCGCCGTGATCGCGGAAGGGGTTGCGCTGCCGCTGGTACACGCCGCCTGGATCACCGCCCTGGTGTTCTCGATCCTCAACGTGTGGCTATTGCGATCACGGATCAAAGTCGAAAACGCTGCACTGGCGAGCCTGACATGATTGACCTCCTGGTCGCTGGCGGTGGCCCGGCCGGACTGGCCACCGCGGTTTACGGAGCCAAGGCTGGACTGGAAGTGGTCGTCGTCGAGCGGCGCAGCGGACCGATCGACAAGGCGTGCGGTGAAGGGCTGATGCCGCACACCCTGCGGCACTTGGAACGCCTTGGTGTGCATCCGCACGGTAGACCGTTCCGGGGAATCAGCTATCGGGATGGCAACCGGCACGTCGAGGCGCCATTCAGACGTGGCGCTGGACGCGGCGTGCGCAGAACGGTGCTACATGGCGCGCTTCTTGACGCGGCCGCCAGCGCGGGCGTGCGAATCCGCCATGAGGAGGTGGGCGAGATAAGCCAAGATGCTACTTCTGTTCGAGCAGGCAACTGGCGGGCGCGCTACCTCGCCGCCGCCGACGGGCTGCACTCGCCCATCCGACGATCCCTGGGCTTAGAGCGCCCAAGCCCGGGTGCGCGCCGGTGGGGCATCCGCCGGCATGTTCAGATCGCGCCGTGGTCGGACTATGTCGAGGTGCATTGGGCGTGCGGCGCCGAGGCCTACGTGACCCCGATCGCCGACGACTGCGTCAGCGTAGCGGTGCTGAAGTCCCGCCGCGGTGGATTCGACACGCATCTCGAAGAATTTCCCGCTTTGCGCGATCGGATCGGAGGTCGGCCGCACGAGCCGGACCGTGCCGCCGGCCCGTTGCATCAACGGGTTTCGGGCCGGACGGCAGGGCGGGTTCTACTCGTCGGCGACGCGGCAGGGTATATCGACGCACTCACGGGCGAGGGTCTGGGTTTGGCGTTTGGAGCCGCGGAATTGCTGGTGAACTCCGTTGCCGCAGACCAGCCGGGCGCCTATGAGCGCCGGTGGCGCCAGATGACGCGGCGATATCGAGTGTTGACCGCGGCCTTGCTTCATGCGAGCTCGCACGCAACGGTGCGCTCGGGCATCGTGCCGGCTGCACAGGCAATGCCCAATGTCTTCGGTAGAGCGGTCAATCTGCTTGCTCAATGAGCGCTGTTCCGCCGCTGAGCTCGCCGCCGCATCCCTGGGTGTAACGTCAAGTCGTTGGGAACCCAGCCAGTCCGGGATGTATCACCCGTTTTCCGCTGATCTCGCCGAGCAACCGCTCACGCCGGACACGCCGGTAACGACCACATGTCGGGATGACCTTGAACGCTTTACCGATCCATGAGTCGATACTGCCTCCTGCTGTTCCGCAACGACTTTCGGGTGCCGTGCGTTTTGGCATCCTCAGTGCCTATACGCCCACACCGAACGGACTGACGAGGTTCAGCGCGGGCCTATCGGGTGCGCTATGCGCTCAGGGGTCCGAGGCCGGCGTCGTTCGGATGGCCGACGCGCACCCTTCCTCAAGCGGTCAGCTGATCGGAGTGCCGGTCAACGGCTCAGCGCCATCCGTCGCGACATGCAAAGACTTGCTGAACCAGGTTGACGTCGCGGTAATCCAACACGAGTTCGGCATCTACGGCGGTGTGGTCGGCGACGAAGTGCTGGACATCGTCGATGGGTTGCGTGTCCCGTCGATTGTTATCGCCCATACGATCCCCAAAAGCCCTACTCCACATCAACGTTTGGTGCTCGAGGCGGTCGCGGCGATGGCGGGTCAAGTGGTTGTCATGTCCGAGGCCGCACGACAACGCCTGTGCCTCACCTACGCCGTCGACCGCCGCAAGGTCACCACGATCCCGCACGGCGCGACCATCCCCAGCAACCCGCGTGCTAAGCGCCCGAGTAGACCGACCATCTTGACGTGGGGCTTGTTGGGCCCGGGAAAGGGCATCGAGAGGGTCATCGACGCGATGCCTTCGCTCAACGATGTGCCCGGTCGGCCCCGCTACCTCGTTGCCGGTCCGACGCATGCCAAGGTCTTGGCCGCTGAGGGCGAGGCGTACCGCAATGCCCGAATCGAACAGGCCTGGCGCAACGGCGTAGCGGATTCGGTGTCCTTCGACTCCGGGTACTACAACCACTCGATGCTGACCGCGCTCATCCAGCAGTCCTCCGTTGTCGTGCTGCCCTACGACTCCACAGAACAGGTGACCTCCGGCGTACTCGTCGATGCGATCGCGAACGGCAGACCCGTCGTGGCAACCGCATTTCCGCATGCTGCCGAGCTGCTTGACAGCGGAGCGGGCATCGTCGTCGACCACGACGACCCGGTCGCGCTGGCCTCAGCGCTGCGCCAGATCATCACGCAGCCACGCCTCGCCGGCTCAATGGCGGCCGAGGCCCGGCGACGGGCACCAGAGATGGCGTGGCCGGCGGTGGCCAGCGCATATGTGGGGCTAGCGCACCGTCTCCTCGCTCAAGGATGGACACGGGTTTGACCGCGACGGTCCCGCCCCCAAAATTCGACCACCTGCTGGGACTGACAGATCGGCGCGGCACCTTCGAGCACGAAACTGCCGACAGGCGCTTGTCCCCTACCCCGATCGCGGGCAGGGGTCCCGAGGACGCGCGGCCCGCGTTCGATCAGCAGCCGGTCCAGGTGTCCGCGCTGGCCGATGCGTGTGCACGCGCCGCCGTAGTCGACAACGACCCGATGTGGTCGGACGGTGTGCGGGCCGCGGTGGCCTGGTTCCTCGGCGTCAATGACGCCGGGGAGCCCATGTGGGATCCTGGCACCGGAGCCGGCTACGAGGGGCTACAGGCCGATGGCGTGAACAGTAGTCCGTGCGCGGAATCAACCCTGGCGGTCATCTCGACCCTGCAGCAGGCTCGGCGCTTGTCTACCGTGTTGCAATGACTTGGCCCTCGCACACCCAAACACGTTGGCGCTGAACGTGGCCCGGGCATTGAG
>JBEKNM010000097.1:0-10772 GCA_049522835.1 Mycobacterium sp. | reverse complement strand
ACTGCGGGGATTCCCTGTGCCAGCCAGCTGTCTCGTTGCTCATGCGGCTAACGCCGTGGGCTGGTTGGTAGTGGAAGTTCGCGCCGACCGGCTCTGTCGCATCGCGGCTTTGGCTTGACGCCGGGCCTTGATACGCGCCACTGACCTCCGCGACGGCGGATGTCTGCAGCCTCGCCGGCTAGGTACTGCTGCGGGGGCGCGCACCTGGTTTTCGTGACGAAGTACCGCCGTCCCGTGTTCACCGGCCAGATCCTCACCTTCTGCGAGCACACCATGCGTGTGGTGTGCGCCGAACTCGATGTCGAGTTGGTCGAGTTCAACGGCGAAGCCCAGGCGCACCGCTGTCGATCATCAAGCAGTACAGCAACGACCAAGCACGTCCACTGTGACCGCCGGGCTACGCCCGGTGACGAACGGGATGGGGCTTACCCCGGACTTGAAGTCCGGGGCTTGCGCCCCAAGATTCCGCTCATTGGTGGCGATGTCCAATGTCGAGAAGCTCTATGTAAGTGTTCTCTAAGCGCTGCTGTACCCGAGCCTCTTTCGCGGTCGCTCCGGCATCGTCGCTGTTTTGCTTCGTAGCAAGCCATGTGAAGAGCATGCCGGCTACGCCGACTGTCCCTGTCGTTACTGGGGCGACCCATTCCCATGCCACAAGCCGATTATGATCGCTGGCCCTTCCGGCTCTTGTTATTCCGTCGCCGACGATGCTTCTAGCCTCCGGGGCAGGGCCCCGGAATCCACATGTTCCAGCATTTAGCTGGAGGCAGTGGCGGCGCGGTAGGACCCCGGAACATCTGCTGATCATGGCAAAGTCATCCCTGCCGAGACCGCGGCAATGCCCAGCGTGTTTGCTAGACTTTCGCACCGGTGTACGGCACTAGCCGCCTGGGCGGTGTCTGCTCAGTAACAATTCTGGTGACCTGGGCTGCGGGCTGTCATACTCTTCGGATTGCCGGGCGTTTACCGTTCGCGCCCATCTGCGCGGGGCGGGCGGAATAAAGCAGGAAGTTTCATGAGCCTCTCGTCTTTTCGAGCGTTAAGTATCAGTGCTGCGGCCGGTCGCGCGGCCGCGACCCCGTGAACATGTTCATCCGCCCGGCCGCACCGGTCGAGGCGGTTCCACCCGAGTTCGCGGAAGTCCCCCCCGCTGAAGCGGCACCGGCCAAGCGCCCGCCGGCGTGGTCGCCGAGTAACTGGCCGGTTCGGTGGAAAGTCTTGGCGATTGTGCTGGTGCCGCTGCTGCTGGCAACGGTTTTCGGAGCATTGCGTGTCCAGGGTGCGATGACCAACTCCGCCGGTCTGCGGTTGGCTGCCACCCGCGCCAACGTGCTGCCGGCGGTCACGAAATATATGTCGGCATTGGACGTCGCTTTGTTGGCAACCTCCGCGGAACGCGACATGGAGGGGGCCGAGAAGAACTTCGAGGCCCGAAAGTACGAGTTGCAGACGCGGCTGACAGACACCAACGTGATCCCCGACGTCCGATCGGGAGTGAGCATTCTGCTGAACGGCGGTCAGGCGCTATTGGACAAGGTGCTCGACAACAGCATCGGTGTGAGAGACCGTGTGACTACCTACGCGCCGATCCTGCTGACGGCCGAGGACGTGATCAACGCATCGGTGCGCGTCGACAGCGAGCAGATACGGGCGGAGGCCCAGGGGTTGAGCCGGGCGGTCGGGGCGCGCGGGCAGATGACGATGCAGGAAATCCTGGTGACGCGTGGCGCCGACCTTCCCGAGCCGCAATTGCGCACCTCGATGATCACCCTGGCCGGTACCGAACCGTCGACGCTGTTCGGGATGAGCCAGGTGCTCGGTGTCAGCTCGCCCGAAGCCAAGACGCTGCAGCAGCAGATGGTGACCCGGATGGCGATCATGTCCGATCCGGACAGCGTGCTCGTCGACAACGCCGATCTGCTGCACTCGATACAGACCACCGACGGGATCGCCGAACAGGTCGTCAAAGACACCACGGCATCGGTGACAAAGTCAGTGCAAGCCCAGGCCACTGATCGGCGCAATGCCGCGATCCTGGACGCCGCCCTGGTGCTGGCCGCCATCGTGATCGCCCTGGCCATCGTCTTGCTGGTGGCCCGCGCGCTTGTTCGGCCGCTGCGCGTGCTGCGTGACGGCGCGCTGAAAGTCGCCCACACCGACCTCGAGAACGAGATCGCCCGGGTCAAGGCCGGCGGCGGCGAGCCGACTCCCGAGCCGCTGCCCGTGTACACCACTGAGGAGATCGGCCAGGTCGCCCACGCGGTCGACGAGCTGCACACCCAGGCCCTGCTGCTGGCCGGCGATGAAGCGCGGTTGCGTTTGCTGGTCAACGACATGTTCGAGACCATGTCGCGGCGTAATCGTTCGCTGGTCGATCAGCAGCTGTCGTTGATCGACCGGCTGGAGCGCAACGAGGAGGATCCCGACCGGCTTGAGAGCCTCTTTCGGCTCGATCACTTGGCGGCCCGGTTACGCCGTAACAGCGCGAACCTGCTGGTCCTGGCGGGCGCGCAGCTGGCGCGTGACCAGCGCGAGCCGGTGGCCCTGACGACGGTGATCAATGCCGCCGTTTCCGAGGTCGAGGACTACCGCCGCGTCGAAACCGTGGGGGTGCCGGACTGCGCGCTGATCGGCGCGGCGGCCGGCGGCGTTATTCATCTGCTTGCCGAGCTGATCGACAACGCGCTGCGCTACTCGCCGCCGACGACATCCGTTCAGGTTTCCGTCGCACGGCGCGCCGACGGAGCAGCTCTGCTGCGAATCTCCGACTCCGGTTTGGGGATGACTGACGCTGACTGGCGCATCGCCAACATGCGGCTGCAGGAGGGCGGTGAGGTGACTCCCGACAATGCGCGCCACATGGGTCTTTTCGTGATCGGCCGGATCGCCGCTCGGCATGGCATCCGGGTGGGGCTGCGCGGCCCGGCGGCCAATGAAGCGGGGTCCGGCACGACTGCCGAGGTCTACTTACCGCCGACCGTGCTCGAGGGCTTTGCGGGGGGCTCAGCCGCGACTCGGGCAGCAGGACCGCGAGCACGGGCACGGACGGTCTCATCGCCGAGCACCGAACTCGCCAGTGCGATCGCCGCGGCAGACGCTCAGACTGCTGGACAGCCTGAACAACAGCGCGCCGCCGTGCTCGAGCCGACAAACCACAATGGCTCCTTTGGGGAGTCTCTTGAAGGCTCTTTTGAAGGGTCTTCTGCAAGATCCCGAGAATCCAGACCACCGATCACGTTGCTGCCGCGACGCAACCCGGGTTCCAGCGGCATCAGTGAAATCCCTGCCCAGCCTGACCAGCAACAGCCGCAGCGGCACCGACGCGAGCTAGCCACTCCGTGGTGGGAAGGCGGAGACGCGCAAGAGCCGAAACGGGCGCCGGCGCAAAGCCCGATCCAAGCGGTATCGGATACGTCGGCGTTCTTTGCTGCGCGGTCTCGAGAGGGCGGCGCTCGGGCCGATACCCGGAGCGCCGACCTCGCTACTCCGGCCGCCAGCGCACCGCGCCAATCAGTCCCGTCCGTCCGGGAAGGCCCGCCAGTCCCGAAAGGCCCGCCAGTCCCGGAAGGCCCGTCAGTGGCGAAAGGCCCGACAGGTCAACCCGATGATGAAGTGATCTACCGGCGGATGCTCTCCGAGATGATGGGCGATCCGCACGACCTGGTTAACAGCCCTGACTTGGATTGGCAGTCGGTGTGGGACCGGGGTTGGTCGCTGGCCGCCGGGGCCGAGGACAAGCCCGTCGAGTCGCGCACCGCCGATCATGGCCTGCCGGTGCGCGAACCCGGAGCCCGGCTGGTGCCGGGCGCGGCAACCCGGGACGATCAGGACGATGAGGGATCCGTTGTCCCATTGAACGGCGGCTTCCATTCCGGGCGGCACTCCCAGCACGCGGCCGCGGTGCGCGACCCCGAGGCGGTGCGCGCCTCCTTCAGCAGCCATTTCGGCGGAGTCCATTCCGGACGGTCGCATGCCCGCGAAAGCAGTATCGAAACCCACGAAGGACCCGATCAGCAATGACGTCACCTGGCAACACGTTGGACTGGCTGGTGTCGAAGTTCGCCCGCGAGGTCCCCGGGGTAGCGCACGCGTTACTGGTGTCCGTCGATGGGCTGCCCATCGCCGCCAGCGAGCATCTACCTCGCGAACGAGCCGATCAATTGGCCGCGGTGGCATCCGGGCTGGCCAGCCTGGCCACCGGCGCCGCGCAGTTGTTCGAGGGTGGCCAGGTGCTGCAGTCGGTGGTCGAGATGCAGAACGGGTATCTGTTGTTGATGCGCGTCGGCGATGGCTCGCATCTGGCGACGCTGGCGGTCACGTCGTGTGATATCGGTCAGATCGGGTACGAGATGGCCACCCTCGTCGAGCGGGTGGGCGGCGTTGTGGAGTCGTCGCGACGCTCCGAGTCTGATCGCTCGGCTCCTCCTTGGGCCGTTACCCGGCCTGCATCGTCGCCGAGCAACGCCCGCCCCTGAGCCCGTCATGGACCCCCGCGAGCCCTGGCCGTCCTCACGTGAGGCGAGCCTGGTTCGCCCGTACACCCTCACGTCCGGGCGGACCGGCACCAATGTCGACCTTCCGCTGGAAGCGCCGGTTCAGACGTTGCAGGCGGGACTGGCTCAACGATGGCCACCCAATGACACGCGCGGCAGGATCACCCAAATGTGCGTCAACAGTCCCTCGGTCGCCGAAATCTCGGCCCGGCTGGACTTGCCGGTGGGTGTCGCGCGCGTCTTGGTCGGCGATCTGGTCACGGCCGGTTACCTTCGGGTGCACAGGACGTTGACCGAACGATCGACCCGCGAAGAGCGCCGCGAACTCATAGGAAGGACGCTGCGTGGCCTTAAAGCACTCTGACACCCGCGCCACCGCCTCGACGAAGATCGTCATTGCGGGCGGGTTCGGTGTCGGCAAGACCACGTTCGTCGGCGCGGTCTCGGAGATCATGCCGCTGCGCACCGAGGCGATGGTCACCGACGCCTCGGCCGGCGTCGACATGCTCGAGGCCACCCCGGACAAACGGACCACCACGGTCGCGATGGACTTCGGCCGAATCACCCTGGACCAGAATCTGGTGCTCTACCTGTTCGGTACCCCAGGCCAGCGGCGCTTCTGGTTCATGTGGGACGACCTGGTACGCGGCGCCATCGGCGCCATCGTGCTGGTCGACTGCCGGCGCCTGCAGGACAGCTTTGCCGCCGTCGACTTCTTCGAGCACCGCAACCTGCCGTTTCTGATCGCGATCAATGAATTCGACGGCGGGCCAAGGTATCCGCTGGGCGAGGTGCGTCAAGCGCTGACCCTTCCTGGTCACATTCCGGTGATCAGGGTCGATGCCAGAGACCGCCGGTCGGCGACCGACGCGCTGATCGCGGTGAGCGAATACGCGCTGCGCAGCCTGACGCCGTCGTCTGCAGTGAGCAGTTGACCGCGTTGCAGCAGTGGGCCGATTGCGAATTTGTCGGCCGGGATTTCCGGGACTTGAACGCAGGAGACCTCAGTCGGTTACAAACAGAACGGGTCGTGTTCAGCGAATGCGACTTCAGCGGCGTCAATCTCGCTGAATCCGAACACCGCGCATCGGCTTTTCGGAATTGTACTTTCGAGCGGACATCGCTGTGGCACAGCACATTTCAGCAGTGCAGCATGCTGGGCTCAGTTTTCGTGCACTGCCGGCTGCGGCCGGTGACGTTCGAAGAAGTGGACTTTACGCTCGCGGTGCTCGGTGGCAACGATCTGCGCGGCGTGGATTTGAGCGGCTGCCGGCTCAGGGAGACCAGCCTGGTGGAGACCGACCTGCGCAAGGCCGTGCTGCGGGGCGCCGACCTCAGTGGTGCGCGGACTACCGGCACCCGACTGGATGACGCCGACCTGCGCGGCGCGACCGTGGATCCGACGTTGTGGAGAACCGCTGCACTGACCGGTGTGCGCGTCGACGTCCCGCAAGCCATGGCTTTCGCTCTGGCGCACGGGCTTCGCCTGGACGCCTGACAGATCAATTATGACGGCGATCGTTGTGGTCAGCGACGTTTGAGTCGGAGCCGCGACCACACAATGGCGCTATAGACCACGCACAACACTGCGAGCATTCCCATGTCGAACAGCCACGCACTTGGCGTGTGGGCCCAGTGTTGATCCTTCGGACTGGTAGGACCCGGTACCAGCTTGTCGATGTTAATCGTCGACGCCGATGCCGCATAGCCCCAGCGCGCGGGAGTCGCCCACGACAGCTGGTCGAGCACGATGCGGTCGGTCACCCAGATCAACCCGCCGGAGGTCACCAGCTGCGACATGATGGCGACCACCAGCAGCGGCATGATCTGGTCTTGCGATTGGGCGACCGCCGACAGGGCCATGCCGAGAATCGCCGAAGCCACACAGGTCGCGGCGACGGTGACGAACAGCTCGAAGCCGACCCCCAGGCCGCCACTGCCAAGCATCACGGCGTCGGTGGGGGGAGCGCCCCAGCCAACCACCGTGATGATCGTCGCGATCGCCGCCTGGACGATCGCGAACCCGCAGAACACAGCGACCTTGGCGCCCAGATAGGCCCCAGTCGATAGGCCGACTGCTTGTTCGCGCCGGAAGATGGGACGCTCGCCGATGAGGTCACGAATCGTCAGCGCGCTACCCATGAAGATCGCGCCGACATTGAGCATCACCAGGATCTGCCCCGGTTGGTCAGGGTTGTTACCAAGGGGGTCAGCAAGGCCCAGCCCGGTCTTGCCGCGAACGGTGAGCGTAAGCACACCGATGAGGAACGGCAACAGCGCCAGGAACACCGTGTACCCGCGGTCGGAGACGACGAGGCGTACCTGGCGCCGGGCGATGGTAGAGAACTGGCGAAGCACGCTGGTGGGTGCGGCTTCGCCCAAGTCGCCGGCCGGGCTGTCCTCGGACGGAACAGGTGACGGCTGCCGGTTTTCCTCCCGGAAGCGGCGATTGGCCTCGTCCGGGTCGGCGCCCACCTTGGCAAAGATGTCGGCCCAGTTGGTGGTGCCCATGGCCGCACCGATCTGGGCGGGCGGACCAAGAAACGCCGTCTTGCCGCCGGGCGCAATCAGTAGCAGCTGGTCGCAGACGTCGAGGTAGGACACCGAGTGGGTGACCACCAGCACCACGCGGCCGGCGTCGGCCAGCTGCCGCAGCATCATCATCACCTGACGGTCCAGCGCTGGATCCAGGCCGGTGGTCGGCTCGTCGAGGATCAGCAGCGACGGTCCGGTGAGCAGCTCGAGTGCCACCGAGGCGCGTTTGCGCTGGCCGCCGGAGAGCTTGTCGACCCTAGTGTCGGCGTGTTTGGTCAGCTCCAGTTCCTCGAGGACCTGAGCGACGACCTGTTCGCGGTCGGCGATGCTGGTGTCGGGTGGCAACCGCAGTTCGGCCGCGTACCCAAGTGCCTGGTTGACCGTCAGCTGGCGGTGTACGACGTCGTCCTGCGGGACCATCCCGATCCTGCTGCGCAACGACGCGTAGTCGGTGTGGATGTTGTGGCCCTCGAACGTCACCGAGCCGGAAGTCGGGCTGGTGTACCCGGCGATCAGTCGCGACAGCGTGGTCTTACCGGCGCCGGACCCGCCGATGATGGCGGTCAGCGTCCCCGGACGGGCAATCAGCGAGATGTGGTCGAGCAGTTGCTTGCCATGGTCGACGGTGAAGCAGACCGAGTTCACCTCCAGGCCGCCGGTGCGTGTTGCCGCTTCGGTGCGGCGGACCAGGGTCTCGTGGGTGAAAACCAAGTCGACGTTGCCGATGGTGACCACGTCGCCTTCGCTGAGCACTGCGGAACCGACGCGGAGCCCGTTGACAAAGGTCCCGTTGACGCTATGCGCGTCACGGATCTCGGTGCCGAGCGGTGTCCGGAGCAAAAACGCGTGATGGCGTGACGCCAGAACGTCCTGGATGACGATGTCGTTGTCGGTGGCACGGCCGATCGTGGCCGCGTCGGGGGGCTTCTGCAGCGCCCCGGACCGGGACGGCAACAAGGCCTGGAACATCTTCGTCGCCAGGTTCGACACCTCTGGCGGCTTGGCAACGCGGCGCGCCATCTCGGTGTGCGGTGCCTGATACAGGGGTGCCGCAGGGCCCGCGCCAGGCAGTGGCGGGTGGGGTTGGAAATTGTTCGGTGGGGGCGCGTTAGGCGGATACGCAGGTGGCCGCCCCGAGTTTGTGCTGGTCGGATACACGGGTTGCCCTGGCGGTGGCCCGCCGGGATGCGGTCGCGGCGCCGGTGGCGAAGCCCAATTCGTTGGGCGTCCAGGTGGCCCGGAAAGATTGGTGGGCGGTGGGGGAGCGGCCATCGGCGGGCCCGGCTGACCGGAGGCCTGAGAAGCCGGCCAAGCCGTCCCGGATGGCTGACCCGCCATGGATAGCTGGCGGAGGCGCATGGACTCGGTTTCGGGTGGGCGCCCGGCCATCCCTTCGTGATGCCCGATTTCGAACGTCAGCAATGGCCCGTCGGGATTGCCGATGTTGATGCTCTGGCCGTCGTGGAGGTCGACGACTGGCACCCGCCTACCGTTAGCGAAAGTGCCATTCAGCGAACCGTTGTCGATCGCCAGCCACCTGCCCTGGTCGTAGCGCAGCAACAGATGGGCGCGCGAAATCAAGGGGTGCGTAATCCGCATGTCGGCCCGGAGGTCGCGCCCGACCACCACGTCGTGGCCCGCCGCGAAGGTGCGCTCCGACCCGTCACAGCGAACGGTAAGCGCTGGCGGGGCTGCTTGACTCATCGCATCAACTCTAGCCCGGCGCGCCACTGCACCACCTGCAACGTTTGCGGCATGGCGGGTTAATAATGCGCGGATCCTTCTCTTTCGCAAGCCGCTTCGCGGCGTGCATTCTCTACAGCGCTGGGTCTGATTGCCCGCTTCGCCCCCTCGCCGCTGCGCGGCTGGGTGGTGCCCCACCTCACGCCGCTACGCGGGCGCATCGTCAGCGGACGTCGGGTGCGCCGGTCACCACGCAGCGAGTACGGCTGTAGATCGTGGGCATGCACTTGTTGCAGTGCGTGCACGCCGAATGCACACCGTGCGCGGCGCCGTCGGCCGCGATTCGATTGATCAAGTCGGGCTCAGCTAGAAGCGCCCTGGCCATCGCGACGAACTGGAATCCCTCCGCCATGGCCAGGTCCATCGTCTCCCGGTTAGTGATACCGCCGAGCAGAATCAGCGGCATCGACAGCTCGGCGCGGAACAGCTTGGCGTCGCGCAATAGGTAGGCATCGCGGTAGGGGTACTCGCGCAGGAACTTCTTGCCCGTCATGCGCATGCCCCAGCGCAGCGGCGGCTTGAACGCACCGGCGAACTCCTTGAGCGGTGCGTCGCCGCGGAACAGATACATCGGGTTGACCAGCGAGCTGCCCGCGGTGAGTTTGATCGCGTCCAGCCCCCCGTCCTCCTCCAGCCATTTAGCGGTGATCAGCGATTCCTCGGTGCCGATACCGCCACGGACACCATCGGCCATGTTGAGCTTGGCGGTGACCGCGATCGGCGCTCCCTCCTTGTCTACGGCACGGCGAACGGCCATCACCATCCCACGGGCGAGTTTGGCCCGGTTCTCCAGCGATCCGCCGAACTCGTCATCGCGACGGTTGATCAGCGGAGACAGAAACGCACTCGCCAAATAGTTGTGACCCAAATGGATTTCGACGGCGTCAAAGCCAGCCTCAATGGCCAGCCGGGCGGCGTTGGCGTGCGCGGCCATCACGTCGTCGATGTCTTCGCGGGTCGCCTTCTTGGCGAACCGCATGCCGATCGGATTGAAGAACCGCACCGGCGCCAGCGCGGTTGCTTTGTTGGACTTAGCATTGGCCACTGGACCGGCGTGACCGATCTGCGCGCTCACCGCAGCGCCCTCTGCGTGGATTGCCTCGGTCAGCCGCCGCAATCCGGGTACCGCCTCGGGGCGCATCCAGATCCCGTTGCCCTCGGTGCGGCCGCCGGGTGAGACGGCGCAATAGGCGACGGTCGTCATGCCGACCCCGCCGGCGGCCGGCAGCCGGTGGTATTCGATCAGGTCGTCGCTCACCAGCGCGTTGGGCGTGCGCGCCTCGAATGTCGCCGCCTTGATGATGCGGTTGCGCAACGTCACCGGCCCGAGCTGAGCCGGGCTGAATACGTCCGGGGCTGGCGTTGTCTGAGATGTCACGTCAGCAGCCATGACAGGAGCCTAACGGCGATCGTCAGCGCGGCGGAGCCGGGCGCAGCGGGTCGCCGTCATCGGCACTGCGGCGGTCGTCAGCGCGGCGGAGCCGGGCGCAACGGGTCGCCGTCATCCGCACCGCGGCAGGCATGCCAGACTGTGAGGCGTGAGCGCAATCACACTGGACGGCAAGGCCACCCGCGACGAGATCTTCGTCGATCTGAAGCAACGGGTGGCGGCATTGACGGCATCAGGTCGCATCCCCGGATTGGGCACAATCCTGGTTGGTGACGACCCAGGCTCCCAGGCCTACGTCCGGGGTAAGCATGCCGACTGCGCGAAGGTGGGCATCACCTCGATACGTCGTGATCTGCCCGCCGACATCACTACGGCCAAGCTCAACGAGACCATCGACGAACTGAACGCCAATCCCGACTGCACCGGCTATATCGTCCAGTTGCCGCTGCCCAAGCATCTCGATGAGAACGCGGCGCTGGAGCGGGTCGACCCGACCAAGGACGCCGACGGGCTGCACCCGACCAACCTGGGCCGGCTGGTGCTCAGCAACCCGGCGCCGCTGCCGTGTACCGCGCGTGGCATCGTGCACCTGTTGCGCCGCTACGACATCG